>JAHEOE010000087.1 GCA_018609785.1 Minisyncoccota bacterium
GATATGGCAGTCCTCTGGAAATAGGAAACCGAATGGCTTCCGTAAAAACCTTCGGTTTTTAAGTGTCCGTTCAAGCTTCGATAAAGAGTGAGGTGTCCGCAAGGACGGAGGAGTTTCGTCAAAACCTCCTTTCCCTAACGGGTATTTCCTCCTTTAAAAAGGAGGAAAACACAGTCAGTAGATACGTAGACACGGCAGTCCTGTGAACCTGTGAAAAAGAGGCTTTCGATAGAAAGCCGTAAAAAACATGCCAGTGTTTTTTATGTGCCCGTTAAAACATCGATTTGCCTACATTGATAAAAAAACGATACAATTTATATTATACAACATGTCTTATAATACATGAATATATTTCAACAAAAACAGAAAGGGTTTACGTTACTTGAGGTTTTGCTGGTTGTAGCGGCAATCGGCGTTTTAGCATCAGTGGTTATTGTTGCTATTAATCCCCAGAAACAGTTGGGCAAAGCACGGGATGCCGAACGACAAAGTGAAATTTCGACAATATATGATGCCATTCAGCAATATTCCATAGACAATGGAGGAGAATTTCCGTCGGATGTTGAAGATATGGATACAAATACATATACAGAAATATGTGATACCGAAGCTTCGGGAGTTGATTCAACCACTTGTGATACCGAAGGATACATAGATCTGTCCAGCTTGGTTCCTACCTATGTTGCCAATATACCGAGAGATCCTCAAGCGAGCGACAGTGATGCAAAGACGGGGTATTTGATAGGCAAAAATTCAAAAGGGACACGTGTGACCATTAAATCTTCCCGGAATGAAGAATCGTCTGAAGAAATTCGCAGTGGGAAAGATATAGCTACTGATTCCACTCCTGATAATTATGCATTTACAGATAAGAGTGGAGTGGAGACAGATACACAGATAACTTCAGACAGTGTTACGATAAGCGGCATTAATACAGATGCTACCGTTTCTATAACTGATTCGGGACATGACACCGGAGAATATCGTATAAACGGAGGAACTTGGAAACAAACGAACGATAAGGTAAAAGATGGAGATACTATAGAACTTCGATTAACTTCGGCGTCGGATACCGGTACAACTCGAAGTGCGACGTTGGATGTAGGTGGAGTGACAGATACATGGGATGTTACAACAGAATCTTCTGCCGATTATGTAGTTACCGGCCAGGAGGACAGTGCGGTAAGCCGGATCTATCCGAACGGATTACGTTCAAAATGGACGGAGAGCAATCATTCGGATGAGGTCAACAAGGTAGCGGTGGACAGCAGCGGGAATGTGTATACGGCATCGAGTGATGACACGGTACGGAAGCTGGATTCGAGCGGAAATGAAGTATGGAGTTTCGGAGGCCATTCGAGGAATGTAACAGATGTAGCGGTGGACAGCAGTGGCAATGTCTATACGGCATCGATCGATAACACGGTGCGAAAGCTGGATTCGAGCGGAAGTGAAGTATGGAGTTTCGGAGGCCATTCGAGGTCGGTGTATGGAGTGGCGGTGGATAGTGATGGAAACGTCTACACGGCATCGAGCGATGATACGGTAAAGAAGTTGAACTCAAATGGAAACGAGGTGTGGACGTTCCGAGGGCATTCGAGTTTGGTTAACGATGTAGCGGTGGACAGCAGTGGCAATGTATACAGCGTATCGTGGGACGATACGGTACGCAAGATCGACAGTGAGGGAGACGAGATATGGAGTTTCACCGGACACTCAGATGATATTAACGGAGTAACAGTGGATGGCGGACAGAATATATATACGGCGTCGGATGATAACACCGTACGGAAGGTGGACGCTACGGGAACGGAACAATGGAGCTTCACCGGACATTCGAATCCGGTTAACGATGTGGCGGTGGATGAAGCCGGTAACGTCTATACGGCTGCGGGAGATAGCTTTGATGGAACTGGAGACCCTCTAGTACGTAGGCTTGACGAAACGGGAAGTGAAGTATGGTCATTCACTAAACATACGGAAGGAGTAAATGGTATAGGAGTAAACAGTCAATAATACAATTATAAATGTAATGTCATCTATGTCCCGGAAAAAGGTATTACTCATAAGCGGAAGTATAATAGGAGTATTAATTATTATTGGGGGAAGTGTATGGGGAGGGGAAACTTTTTTCTCTTCTGATTCCACCTCTGAGGCTAATGTAGAGAACAATACAGTTGAGGAGAATGGTTGGCAAACATACACTTCCTCTTCTGTGGGATTTCAAATTTCTCATCCGGTTGAAGCTGAAATATCCAAGCCGGATTCTAAGACAAGAAAGTTTCAGGTGGTGGACGGAGATTCCAAATTTGTACTGATAGTCAAAGCGGATAAGAAAGCACAAAATTATACCTCTGTAACCAATTACGGACGAGCATTACAGAAAGAATCGGCACAAGAAATATCTCAAGAAGGAAGAATAGTTTCTTTTGAGAATATTCAAGGCTTTGAATACTTCGCTGATAGTAACGAAGAACAAATACGGGTGGACTATGCATTTTTACCGGAAAATACATCGCGAGGATATACCGTCTCCGTGGATATGTCTACGCCCGGAGCTTCTCTGAGTTCATCGATAAAGCAACGTTATAAAAATATAGCAGATCGAATGTTAAATACGCTTTCATTTCAATGATTGATGTGCGTAAGTGAAGTTTAATTTGTGAAAAACATTGTGTATCTGCAGTTCTGCGGATTATAGGTTTGATGCACGGTCTTACATGTGTTCTTCGAGCACGATACACGGTAGCGGGTAAGGTAGATATATGAGCCTTACGGATCGATATACAGTTGCGGATACGGTGGATATACCGTAGGTATACAGTTGTTGATGGTAGATCGTAGTTCGTAACCCGTATTTCGGATGAAAAGCAAAACAGGTTGTGTCCTCCTCTTTAAAAAGATTGTAATATTCGTCCGAGCATTCTCTTAAACGTCGACATGGCAGTCCTCTGGAAATAGGAAGCCGAATGGCTTCCGTAAAAACCTTCGGTTTTTAAGTGTCCGTTCAAGCTTCGAGGGAAAGTGAGAATACATCAATATACAGCTCAAATTTCGAGGGAAAGTGAGTTTTTGGTGATATGAGTAGTTTTTAACGAAACTCCTCTGTTCTTACGGACACCTCCTCTTTAAAAAGAGGAGGACACAACCTGTGGATACGTAGATACGACAGTCTTTTGAAAATAGGTGTTCTTCAGAAAGTCATAAAAAACACGCCCATGTTTTTTCAGTGTCCGTTCGAATTTCGATCTATTGTACATTTCATACGATTTTGATAGGATTATAAATGGATACGAAACAAAATCATATGAACCCCGAACAATTTACCGAACAGGCGCTTCAAGCACTTCAAGACGCGCAGAAATACGCGAAAGACAAGCAAAGTCAAACAATCGAGGTGATTCACTTTTTGGTTGCTTTGCTGTCCAATCAAAAAGGGGTCGCGGCTCAGCTTTTGCAGTATGCCAATACCAATTCTCAGGACGTGTTGCAACAGCTGGAACGGGAAGCGGACAGATTGCCCCAAATTCAGAGCGGAGACGCGGCCACGCATTTGGGAAGAGAAGCGCAACGCGGGGTGGAACGGGCGGAAAAGCTGAAAGATGAGTATGGAGACCAGTTTATTGGCGCTGACGTCCTGTTTCTCGCTATGTTGGAGCAATATTCCGGTCAGGCGGACCTGCCGTCTTCTCAAGAGTTAACGCAAGCTATCTATAATATGCGAGGCAACCAAAACATCAATTCTCGGAGCGCGGAAGAAAACTTTGACGCGCTGAACACTTACGGAACCGATTTCACCAAGCGCGCCGAGGACGGTAAGATTGACCCCGTTATCGGACGAGACGAAGAGATCAGGCGTGTCATTCAGATTCTCTTACGACGAACCAAAAACAACCCTGTTCTTATTGGAGAACCGGGGGTCGGAAAAACGGCCGTGGCCGAAGGATTGGCGCTTCGGATTGTGAATGGTGATGTGCCGGAAGGTCTCAAGGACAAGCGTATTATGTCCTTGGAGGTCAGTTCGTTGCTGGCCGGAGCCAAACATCGGGGAGAATTTGAAGAGCGGTTGCAGTCCATTATTAAGGAAGTGAGTGAGGCCGACGGTAAAGTTCTCCTCTTTATTGACGAACTTCACACCATCGTCGGCGCCGGCAGCGCCGAAGGATCCGTGGATGCGGGGAATATGTTTAAACCCGCTTTGGCCCGCGGCGAACTGCACATGATCGGAGCGACCACGCTCAAAGAATATCGGGAAATTGAGAAAGACGCCGCGCTCGAGCGACGGTTTCAGCCGGTGATGGTGGATGAGCCCACCGCCGAAGAAACCATCAGCATTCTGCGGGGTATTAAGGAGCGGTATGAGCTTCATCACGGAGTGCGCATTTCGGACGCGGCCATTGTGGCAGCTGCGAATCTATCCATTCGGTATGTGACCGATCGGTATCTCCCCGATAAAGCAATTGATTTAGTTGATGAAGCGGCGGCTAAATTACTTATGCAGCTGGAGTCTTCTCCCGAACAGGTATATTACGCCGAACAACGGAAGATGCAGTTGGAGATCGAACAAGAAGCGCTCAAAAAGGAGGACAACGAAGAATCCCAACGCCGACTGGAAGAAGTGGAGCGTGAACTGAAAGAGGTGACCGATCAGAGTACCGAAGTGAAATCTCAATGGGAGAAAGAACGCAAGACGCTCCAAGAACTGCGGGATGCGCAATCCGAGCTTGATAACGTGCGCACTCAAATCGAGCAAGCCGAGCGAGAGTATGATCTCAATAAGGTGGCCGAGCTTCAGTACCAGAAACTTCCCGAAGTGCAATCGCGTTTGAAGGAGCTGGAACAACAATTGGAAGACGCCCAATTCGTGAAATTGGAGGTGAGCGAGGAACATATTGCCGAAGTGGTTTCTCGGTGGACGAATATTCCGGTCCAAAAACTTTTGGAAGGAGAAAAAGAACGTCTCCTTCGTTTGGAAGAAGAATTGCATCAGAATGTTATCGGACAGGATGAGGCGATTCAATCCGTGTCTAATGCCATTAGACGCGCGCGGAGTGGGCTCAAGGATCCGCAACGTCCGATCGGCAGTTTTATGTTCCTCGGGCCCACCGGGGTGGGAAAGACCGAGCTTGCCAAAACGTTGGCGCGTTTCATGTTTGATACGGAGGAGAACTTTATCAGGCTTGATATGTCCGAATATATGGAACGACATGCGGTGTCGCGACTGGTGGGCGCGCCGCCTGGCTATGTCGGATACGATGAGGGCGGACAACTCACCGAAAAGGTTCGGCGTCATCCGTACAGCGTAATTTTGCTTGACGAGATTGAGAAAGCGCACCAAGATGTTTTCAATACGCTCTTGCAAGTACTCGATGACGGACGCATGACCGACGGACAGGGCCGTACGGTTGACTTTCGTAACACAATCATTATCATGACCTCAAACCTCGGTTCCGAACATATCCTTGAAGAGAGCAAGAGCGGCGAATTTTCCGAGATCGAACGGAAAGTCAAGGAAGAGGTGGCGGGTTTCTTTCGCCCTGAGTTTTTGAATCGGCTTGATGACATGATTGTCTTTACGGCTTTGAGTCAGGAACAGATTAAAGAAATTGTGGATATCCAACTTGGTGAGTTGCAGTCTCGACTCAGTGAGCAGCGGATTACGCTTGCGGTAACGGAAGGTCTGAAAGAACAACTGGCTCAGATCGGGTATGATCCGGTTATGGGAGCGCGGCCGTTGAAGCGATCGATAACCGAGCAGGTGGAGAATCCGCTTTCTATGCAACTTCTTTCGGGAGATATCCGGAGCGGACAGTATGTGGTGGCTGATTACAGTCAGGAGACAGGGGTGGATTTTGAAGTAAAAGATCTGTCTTCCGAGGAGTCATCTTTTGAAGAGACGTAATATTTGAGCGGTCATGGTACGAACTCTTACTATAGCATTTCTTTCGTTTTTTTTAGCAGTGGTTATTGTAGGAGGCGGGGCTTTCTTATGGGCGAATAATACTGAATCCGAATCGTTGATGGATTCTTTGGATAAGTCCATTGCCTCTCTTCCGTTGGGAAAATCAACGCCGGAAGTTAAAGCTCGTAAAGATACGTTACGAATTTTGGTTGCCGGTGTGGGCGGCAAAGGACATCCCGGTTCGTTTTTAACTGATACGTTAATTGTTGTGGAGATTGACAATACCAGTGAAGAAGTAAATTTGATTTCCATTCCTCGAGATCTGTTGGTGTATACTGATGATGGGTACTATCGCAAGATCAATTCCGTTTATACTACGGCGTATCAGGAGCATGAAAATGAAGCTCGCGCCTTACGGAAACTGACCGGGGAAGTGGAAGAAATCACGGGAGTTGGTATAGATCATTACGCGCGGGTGGACTTTAATGGGTTTAAAGAATTAGTTAATACTTTGGACGGAGTTACTGTTGAGGTGAAAGAAGATATTAACGATCCGTACTATCCGGACGGTAATTACGGGTATGATCCGTTCAAAATAGAGAAAGGCACACATACACTTGACGGAGAACGGGCACTTAAATATGCTCGTACGCGGTATACGTCTACTCAGGGAGATTTCGATCGGGCCAAGCGTCAGCAACAGGTGATTGATCAATTACGCAAAAAACTTTCCGATCTTAACCCGGTTTGGAATGCCGATAAAGTAGTTTCTCTGGCTCGTACCGCGAAAAGAAATTTAAAGACAGATATCTCGCTTCAAGGGTTTCAGAGACTGTACCGTGTCTATGATAATTTGTCGAATTATGAAACCAATTCGTTGGTGTTAGGTCGAGATCTTCCGCACAGTACGCTTAAGGAAGATGAACGTTCGTTTGGTGGTGAAGAAGGATATGTTTTAGTCCCTCGAGCCGGAGAACAGACATACTGGGAGATTCATGAAAAAATCAAACATATCGGGCGTAACAAAGCTTATGAGAATCGTAAGGAACAAGTAAAAGAAGAAAGCGCGCGTATTACCGTATATTCTTCGCTTTCCGAAACGGAAACCGAAAAGATGAAAGGTTTGTTACGTTCGTACGGGATGGATATAACAGTTAGACGTAAGGTACCGAGACAGTTTCAAGACGGAAAAAATCACCTCTCGGTGATGGATACTGAGCAAATTCCGTATACACGTGGGTATCTTAAAGAGCGGTTTGGAATTTCACAGACTGTTTCCGAGAAAAATACAATCGGTCAAGAGTTGACCGCGCCGGAAAAGCGTCGTTTGAATACCACTAATGCTGTAGAGTCAGAAACCGAACAAGATATGGCGCTGTATCTGAATGATAATCCGTTTGACTCATGAACCAATTGATTGTTGGAATTGGAAATCCGCAAGAAAAATATGTTGAGACGTACCATAACGTAGGGCGTTGGTGCGTGGATTCTCTTGCCGGTGGTGATACATTTGAGACGAAAAAAACAGCTAAGTGTGAAATGGTTGCTAAAGGAGAGGTTATCCTGGCTAAATCATTGATTCCCATGAATCTCTCCGGGCAGGCTGTGAAGCAGGCTATGGCTTACACGAATATCGGTCCGGAGGCGGTTACTGTTATTCATGATGATACTGATCTTGCTCTGGGAACCTATAAAGTACAAACCGGACGCGGGAGCGGAGGGCATCATGGTGTGGATTCGGTCTTTCAACATTTGGGGACAAAAAACATTCGGCGTGTGCGTTTGGGGGTGCGTCCGGGACGATGGCAAACGAAAGAAGCGAATGATTTTGTTCTTAAAAAAGTTAAAGCGGAAGATAGAGAGATGATATATACAATGTTTGAAGAAGTGCGAGATATATTAGATATTCCGGAATAACGTATAGGGGGCTTCCTGTATAATTGAATAAATTATGATATACTACGTGTAGAGAAAAAAGAACGGTCTTATGAAAGACAGTAAAAGTTTGGGACGAGGACTGTCCTCCCTTATTCCTCAAGATACTCGAAAGTCGCAAAATCAGGTTAAAGATACCGATAATCTTTCTCAATCGGAAGACAAAAAGCAGAACACAGAGTCAGAAGAAAAGCAAAAATCCCGATCGAATACGGAAGGTGAGTTTCGGTATTTGGCGGTTGCAGAAATTGCGTCCAATCCGTATCAACCGCGTAAAGTTTTTGATGAAGATGCTTTGGGGGAATTGGCTTCTTCCATTGCGGAAAAAGGAGTTCTTCAACCTTTGGTGGTACAGGAAGAAGGGAAAGGTTTTGTGTTGATTGCGGGAGAGCGGCGTTTGCGCGCGGCTAAACAGGCGGGATTGGAGACTGTACCCGCTCTTGTAAAATCCCCGCTTTCCGAAGCGGATCAAGCTCGTCTCGCGCTCATTGAAAATCTTCAGCGCGAGGATTTGGATCCCATCGAGCGGGCTCGTGGTATTGCCGATTTGCAGAACAGATTTCAGTTTACTCAAGAACAGGTTGCCGACCGGTTACATCTCAGCCGTTCGCGTATTGCTAATACGTTGCGACTTTTGACATTGCCCGAATCGGTTCAAAATGCGCTTGTTGAAGGAAAAATAACAGAGGGACACGCGAAAATAATAGCCGGTCTTCCCGACAAAGAATCTCAAGAACGTCTTCTTCAGACCATTCTTGAACATACGCTCAATGTTCGAGATACGGAATCTTTGGTAAAGACTTCGCCGAAAGCCTACAGACAACCGGTGAGCGAGCGAGTTAAACACTTGGCGAGTGAACTTTCCGAGAATCTGAATTCCAAAGTGGAGATCCGACCGCGAAAAGATCGGTATGTGGTTACCTTGAATATGTCTTCTGAAGATGAATTACAAGATTTGGCCAAACGGTTGCAATCATGACAGTACTCTCGATTGATCCCGGAGCTAAGCGGATCGGTCTCGCAAAGGGAGATACGGAGCTGGGAATTGCTTTCCCGTTTGAGTTGGTGGAGATTGCTGACGAGACAGAGGGGGTTCGGCGGATTGCAGAAATTGTTGACAGAGAAAAAGTGAACCATGTGCTTTTGGGATGGCCGATCGGACTTGCCACCCAAGAGACGGAGCAAACCGCGGCGGTGCGTCGGTTGCACGAATCACTTTCGGAAACAGTGTCCGTTCCTGTTGAACGTGTCGATGAGCGTATGAGTACGCGCCGAGCGGCTCAAAATGTTGGTAGTGGAAAGAGTCTTGATGTGGAAGCGGCGCGAGTTCTTCTTGAAGAATGGTTAAGTAAAAGTAGCACATAGTAGAAGCGTCAGTAATGTATACGTAACGTAATTTTGCACTTATGAATACTCCGTTTTCGCCTGACAGTTCACATATTCGAGCTCGTGAAGATGGTCTCACAGGGAAAATTGTATATACACCTTTGCCGGGATATTCGGAAGAAACGGTCTGGAGTTTTAAACGTTCCGGTCCCGTAACAAGTTCCGTTCCTTTGTCTAATCGGAATTCCAATCTCTCATGGCTTAAAGAAGACGTGATTGCTTTGCGGTTGGGGAGTGAAGACGGTGATTCGGAGGTTTTGGTAAATTGCCCCGAACTTCCTTTGCGCGGCGCTTCTGTTGAAGAGGTTGGGCCGCACGCCGTTGCTGATACCAAGTTCTATCGAGAGCGAGTATATTCGGTACCGCTGCAATCTTATGTGTATCTGTCCGGTGGACGATGGGAACGGATTCTTGAGGCCTTGCAAAAACGTACTCTGTATCTGGCAGCTTTGCGTTTTTGGCAATTTATCGGACCTTTCTCATCGGTAGAAGAGCAGTATCGGAGTGAGGAGCGACCATATATGGATCTTGTTGGGTATCCGTTTGTTCCTACGGAGGTTGATTGTGCTCTGAAAACCAGTGAGCGGTATTATACCAAACATAATGTGAGTATATTCGAGCATTTGGTTAACTTTGAAATTGAGAAGCGGGTGCGTATTGTCGAAGAGACTGAGGAGTTTGTGTTGATCTGTCCGTATGTCTCCGAGTATCCGTATGAAATGATGCTTATTCCCAAAGCATCTCAGTCTTCTTTTGAACGTATGTCTCCCGCGGAACGAGCTTCGTGTGCTCACAGTCTGTCAACCGCGTTTCGTTCGGTGAAGAATGCCCTGGGAGACGTGGAGTGTAATATCCTGTGGTACAATGCACCTTACGATGGGCGCAGGCATCTTCATTTCCGTTGGTATATTCGAATTATTCCCGATGTTCGTATGCCCGGTATGCGTCACGGAGTTCAGCTGGTGCCGTATTGTCCCGTAGCGCCGGAAGATGCCGCGACCCGTCTGAGGCAATAATTTTTTGTACCATGTATCGGATACGGGATTTGGCGCCCGAAAACAAACCACGTGAAAAACTGAGCGCCGAAGGAACGCGAAGCTTGGAGTTGTCCGAGCTTCTGGCTATAGTTTTGGGAACCGGAACGCAAAAAGAAGGGGTTTTGGAAATTTCTCGACGGATACTGCGTGAGTACGGAACGCGAGCAGTGTGTGCCTACACTTCGGTCGAGGCGGTTAAGACGGACTTTCAAATATCTCATGTCAAAGCGTGTCAGGTGTTGGCCGCTGTAGAAATCGGTAGACGTTTGTTTGCGTCGCAATCTCACTCATATCCCACGTTGAATACGCCGGAAAATGTGGCTGCGTATGTGGGAGAAATGGGAACGTATCGGAAAGAGTATGTACGCGGTCTGTACCTCAATACTCGAAATGTTCTCATTCATGATGAAATTATTTCTATAGGGAGTCTTGATACAAGCATTGCGCATCCGCGGGAGATATTTTATCCGGCTATCGAGCATGCGGCAGCGGCGGTCATTGTGGTTCATAATCATCCTTCGGGAAGCCTTTCGGCCAGTACGGCGGATCGGGATTTGACGGACCGGCTTAAATCCTCGGGTGAACTTCTACAAATTCCGCTTTTAGACCATGTTTTGGTGACCTCTGAGTCATTCAAAAGCATTCTCTAGACCTTTACGTATTCCATATTTTGAGTATAATGCAAAGAAATATTGATTATGAACAACACCGACACAACTTCAAAAGAAAAATCGGAAATAATTTTCAAAGAAGCGTTACGCTTTATTCGGTTTGTTCTTATTTTGGCAATCTTATTTTGGCTTATTCGTTCTTTTGTCATGCAACCCTTTGTAGTTCGAGGGTCTTCCATGGAAAGTACATTCTCCAACGGGGATTACGTCATTATTGAAAAGCTATCTTATGCGTTCGGCGAACCTCAACGAGGAGAAGTTATTGTTTTTCAGGCCGGATTCACTGAGGCTGCTCCTTCCGAAAATTCGTTCTATATCAAACGTATTATTGGATTACCCGGTGAGACGGTTCGTATTCGAAACGGAAATGTCATTGTTCAAAACAGAGAGTATCCTCAAGGTAAAATCTTGTCCGAGCGATACCTTGATGATCGCGTGGTTACGCGGGCGCGTGAGGATACTCGAGTGAATCTCGGCTCAAATGAATACTTTGTTATGGGAGACAATCGTCCCAACAGTTCGGATTCTCGCATTTGGGGCGCTCTAAAAGAAAAATACATTGTTGGCAAGCCGATCGTTCGGGTCTACCCGTTCGATGATTTTCAGATATTTACTGAAAAAAATGCTCCGGAAAAATATAGATAGATAAGCTTATGATATACCAAAATACGCTCGATACCGCACCTGTTTACGATATATTACCTCACGATCATCCTCTGTGGGATCGTGTTATCGAGACAACAGAGGAATATCTCACTCAATTCGAACATCAAAAAGTAACCGTTCCCTTCGGTGAAAAAGAAGCGCTGTTCACTAAACGTTTGCTGCAAAAATTAAATCTCGAACGCAAGAGCGATCTTTATATTGTTCGTCGTTCGCATAAACAAGGGTTGGTTGTGAGTCCTCCGGGGCCGATCGGGCTTTTGCGTCTTTGTATGGAGAACGATTTATTGCAAGAACGCAACCCCGCCAAGTTATATACGTATACTTCTACGCTTACGTATGATGAAGAACTTGGAGATTATGAACAGCACCATGTTATGAAAAGCGAGACCATCGGGGATACGTCTCCGGTTCGGGATGCTGAACAGATCATGGTTGCCAAAAAAATGCTTGCGGAATTGGGGATTACCAATACAACGGTACGTATTAATAGTTTGGGGAGTGAAAAGTGTAAAGAACGGTATTATGAAAAACTTCTCCGTGAAATTCCCGAAGAACTCCATGATATATGTGAACGGTATCGTAATGATCCGGTGAAAATGTTTATGTGTTTACAGGAGGGGGTCAGTCAACGTGAAGATATAAATTTGCCGCAATTAATTGATAATCTCACGGAGAGTTGCTATGAGCACTTCAAACAGGTTCTTGAGTTTCTTGATACGTTAGAAATCCCGTATCAATTGGATCCGCATCTGGAAAGTAAAACCGGCTTTGCGTATAAGACCGTTTTTGAAATTGTTGCGGATGATGGGTCTGTTCTTGTGCGAGGCGGTCGGCATGATGATTTACTGACCGAGTTTCAAACCGTGCCGGAAGAAGAGACTGAAGAAGAGGTTGTTCCGGTCGAAGGAGCGGTTGGTATGGAGATTAAGATTGATCGATTGGTACGTCTCTTGGCCGCTCGAGAGGATTTCCGAAAACCCGGGCGAACTCCTGATATTTTTGTAGCCGGTGTGGGCCAAGAGGGGCAGAAGTATGCTCTTACGTTGCTTGCACAGGTACGTGACGAGGGACTTGCCGTTACCGAACAGCTGGGAAAAAAACGGTTAAAGGAACAGCTCGCCTTTGCTCGAGAAGAAGGGATCGAACTCATGGTGATTGCCGGACGCAAAGAAGCATTGGACGGTTCGGTGATTATTAGACACCGTTCCAATGAAAATCAAGAAACGGTGGACGCCGAACGATTTATTCCATTCCTTTATCAGAAGTTACGGGAGCAAAATCTTGAAGAAGAGGAGTGAAAGTTGGTGTTATGAGTTGAGTTCTAGAAGCCATCTCAAAAACCTTGTTCTTTTACCTCTATTATAATACGTATATGAAAGCAATAGAGACGTATTCACTGGCATTTAACGCCTACGACCTATAACCATACTCCAAATTCGTTCATACGCTTTGTTGCTTTCATATATTTTTAATCTCAATAATTTTGAGACGAACTCTAGATTGTGAAGTATTGCATCTTCACGTTAAATATGCTATTATAGCTTTATATAATTAGAAAGGAGGTAGGTTATACTATGGTAGAAGTTCGCAAACGCGACAAAGAAAGCACGGAAGCAATGCTTCGGCGTTTTACGCGGCGTGTGAATAACAGTAAAGTGTTATCTCAAGCGAAGGATGCTCGGTACCGGAATAAAGAGAAAAGTAAAAGAGAGCAACGTAAGGTTGCTATGAATCGGCAGTTATTTGTCAGTGAGCGTAAGAAGCTTGAAAAAATGGGAGAAGTTGCTCCACACGAAAGACTCCCGAACAAGCATAAATTAAAGATTAAATCCAAGCTGAAAAAATAGTATATGAGCGCATCCATTCCTGAACAGATTCAAAATGATTTGAAGCAAGCATTGAAAGAAGGGCGTACCGAAGAGCGAAATGTACTTCGCACTGTCATGTCTGAGTTGAAGAATGTTCAAATTGAGAAAGATGATTTTTCCGATGAGGATGCAATAAGTGTTCTTACCAAACTTCAAAAACAACGTAAGCAATCCGCCGAGGAATATCGTAATGCCGGACGAGACGATCTGGCCGAGCAGGAAGATAAAGAAGCGGAAATTATTGCTCAATATCTTCCCGAGGCAATGAGTGAAGAAGATCTTGAACGAGAAGTAGACACGGTTATAGCGGAGTTGGGAGATGACACAGATCTCGGAAGTGTGATGAAAAATGTAATGCCTCGTGTAAAAGGAAAAGTTGATGGGAGTTTGGTACAGGAAAAGGTACGAGAAAAGTTAGGATTTGAAGCCTAATGGAGATTACGTTTGTAAATACGCCTCAGAATGTCTCAATAGAAGATGTTTGGGGCGTTTTTTTATCAATCGAAGAAATTGTGGGGAAGTATTCGGGGGAGATAAGTTTGATGTATACAAACAAAGCTTATATGACTGAGTTAAATACTGTGTATCGGGGAAAGAACGAGCCCACGAATGTTTTGGCATTTCCGTTGGGAGATGAGGAATATGTTCTGGGGGATATCGTAATTTGTGAAACCAAAGCCTGCACTCCTGAGAAACAGACGATGGAGAGTTGTGAGGATGAAATTCGATATTTGGTCATTCATGCTGTCCTTCATCTCTTGGGGTATGATCATCAGGAAGAAGAGGAGTTTGAAGAAATGCATACTTTGGAGAAGCGAATCTGGGAACATGTTCGGTCAGATATAGCACGTAGCGATTAGGAGGAGACTTTGATATACGGTAGATATACAGTTGTGCGTTGCTAGAAGCCATCTCAAAAATATTCTTTCGGAATATCATATTTATCATACGCATATGAAGGCGACAGAGCGTATGAACGAATTTTGGGTATGGTGGGCCGTAGGCATTAAATGCCAGTGAATACGTCTCTGTCGCCTTCATATATTTCTACCTTCAATAATTTTGAGATGATCTCTAGAAGAATATTATGATGTGAGTATATCTTGCTGTGTTTTCCTCCTTTTTAAAGGAGGAAATGCCCGAAGGGAAAGGAGGTTGATGTTCGAACATCCTGTTTATGTTGCTAACGGCAGTCCCTCCGAAAATAGGCTTTTGATAGAAAGCCGTAAAAACCATCTATAATTTTAAGTTCCCCGTCAAACTTCGATTTGGCCCATGTACGGAGCTTGTGATATAGTAAAATCAATGTTTACAAATATAAAAATATAATTTATATGTCGGAAGAGCCGATGGTAACGGGGGTTGATATCGGCACGTATCTTACTAAGGTTATTGTTCTTAAACAGTTACGGGACGATATTCCGCCGAGTGTTGTAGCATGGGGGACAAGTTTTACCGAGGGGATGCGTAAAGGAGCGGTTGTTGACGAAGTTGATGTTGCTCGGAGTATTTCTCGTGCGATTGAGGATGCCCGGTACATGCTTGATGAGCCTATTGAAGAAGTGTATATCGGATTTGGTGGAAGTCATATCTCCTCGTTTGCCAAGCGAGAAAAAATTGCCGTTTCCAAAGCCGATGGCGAAGTTTCTCCCGATGATGTTTTGAGATTAAAGGAGCATGTTGCACGTCACACAAGCTCTCGAAATCGCGAACTGATTACTGTTCTTGAGCAGCGGTATACATTGGATGAAACCGGCGGCATCCCCGATCCGGTGGGTATGCACGGTATTCGTTTGGAACTTGAAGGACTTCTTATTGAAGGAGATGAAGCTGCGGTGAAAAGTCAATACCATGCCGTGGAGCAGGCCAATCTGAAAGTTGCGGACAGTCATCTTGGCGTACTGGCAGCTGCGGACGCGGTACTTACGAAGAAGCAACGAGAATTGGGAGTTGTTCTGGTGGACATTGGAGCTTCTACGACATCTGTAGTTGTGTATGAAGAACGTACGGTTATTCATTTAGCGGTTATTCCCATTGGAGCCGCACATATTACCAATGATTTGGCTATTGGTATGAAGACTTCCATAGACATTGCGGAGATGGTTAAAGTGAAGTATGGGTATGGTTCGCCGGATTATATTCCCGAAGGAGCAACGCAACGTGTTTCTCTATCGGAATTCAGTAAAGACGAGAGTGCGAGTTTTTCGGTTAAGTTTATTGCCGAGGTTATTGAAGCAAGAATTCAAGAAATTTTTGAGTTTGTTAATGGTGAACTTGCACGTGTGGAGCGAGAAGAGTTATTACCCGCGGGTGCGGTATTGACCGGCGGAGGTGCGAATATTCGTAATATTGTAACACTTGCTAAAAGTGAGCTTAATTTGCCGGCTGACGTTGGATATCCTACGGATTTGGAAGGGGATATTGCTGATATCAGTGACCCATTGTTTGCTACGTGTGCCGGTCTCGTAAAATACGGTATGAATCAAGAACATGAACATGAACCTTCAAGGTCGTCTTTCATGTCCGGGTCGGTAATGGGTACTGTTGGTTCGACTTGGAAATCTCTTAAACGGTGGCTTCAGACCTTGTTTCCTGAGTAAGAAAAACTCCTCCGCCCTTCGGGCACCTCCTCTTTAAAAAGAGGAAGATACATACGGTGTCCCGAAATAC
>JAHEOE010000088.1 GCA_018609785.1 Minisyncoccota bacterium
ATATGTGTTATTGTCAAATAAAAACTCCCCCAACTAGTGGTGGGGAAGATGATATTGCGATGTTTTTTAGGGATGATTTCTAAATTATTCCTAAAATACCAAATATAATCAATATTGGAATAAGAATTATAGAGAGGTTTATAAACCCATCTATAAATGCCTTTTCATTATCATCTAGATCTTCTCCTCTCGCTGTTGCAGCTAATAACGATATAAGTGGAGAAAGAAGAACGAATAGGATACAACCCACAATTTCTCCTACGTTACGAAGAGTCTTATTCCTTTTCGCCTGTTGCTTTTGACGATTGAGTTTTTTGGTTGCCTTTTCCGTTAACTGTTCCTTTAACGAAAAATCTACGTAGGCACAACTGGGACTATCAAGGAAATTTAAACATCTCTGGATTTCTCCTTGCTTAAAGAGCTTGTGGAATAAGACTTTACATTCTTCGTCCGAACATTTCGGATAACTTTCATCATTAGATGATTGGTGTCCGAGTGGGTAACAGGTTTCTTGCAGATTAACGAAGAATTGTCCGTCAATCTGCAGATCGCCTTTTTCAATTTCTTGGATGAGCTTTCGTAAATACTTCGCTCGTTGGTAAGAAGGGATCTCTTGAAAGTAATGTTTAATCGTTGGAATGTTTCCCAGGAACGCATCTTTGGAGAAGAAAGGATACGTATATGTAAGACCTTCGTTGCTTTCAGTCATGATTAATTGTGAATGTACGACAACCACACAAGTATCATATGTTGTATATTGTGTCAACGCATGACAATAAAATAAAAACCACCCGATACCCAGTATACCGGATGGGAAGGAGATACAGATTTAGCCGGAAAGAGCGATGAGAAGAACAGCAACGCCGACACCCAGAAGAATAAACGGCCAAAATTCCGCCAATAATTCGCATACAAATTCCGTAAGATGGAACGTGATAACAAAGAACGGTAAAAGAATCAAGGCTATAAATGCCCCCAAAATGAAAAGGATAATTTCCATTGCCAAACCTCTCGTGTAAAAGAACTATGTGAGATTATAACAAAAAACGGATGATACATAAAATTTTTATAAACAGGCGAAAGTTGGTACAATACATACATAATTCCAGACTATGCCCAATGTCGAGTACTACCAAAATCTGTTTGCCAAAGAAAAGGGGGATTTGGCACAAACGGTGCTGATTACCGGTCCGTACGGGGCGGGGAAGTCGTTTGTGACGGATCTGATTCGGCGTCGGTTTTTGTCTGCCGAGCAAATCAGCAAAGAAGAAGACACGCTCACCGTAGACATTCCCGGCAATAAAACCCGCATTTCTTTGGAGCGGATTCAGGCCATGCGAGAGTTTTTGTCGCGTTCCCCTTTGTTCGGACCGTATAAATTCGCCGTTGTTCACCATGCGGATTTTATGACCACTGAAGCGCAAAATGCCCTCCTGAAAACTTTGGAAGAGCCCTCCCCCTCGGCGGTTATTGTGTTGGTCTCGTCCTATGGCCGGGTGTTGCCGACGATATGTTCTCGAGCTCAGGTATTGCGTGTGGATCCGGTGCCGCCCGGGGCTTCGGACATGTATGATCAGTGGGCGTTGTACCATGCGGGGCTTGCGGACCGTTTACGAACAGACGAGACAACGCGAGCGTGGTATCAGGAACGAGAGACCCGTGTGCTGGAGACGATCGGCTCTTCTTTGGTGTCCCGTTCGCATCTGATTTCCGAATACGGAAAAGACCAAGCCTTCTCGACTGAAGATGAAATCTTGGTTTGGAGTCTGACTTGGAGGCATGTGCTTTATGGTATGCTCGGGCAGAACGTTCATCCGTCCGGGACGTTGTATTCTTCAACCAACGGCGGGCTCGCGCTGTCGGAGGTAGTAAGAATATTGCGTCTTATTCAAGACACCGGAGACCGGTTGTTTTTCACCCAAATGCGCGCGGACTTGGCCTGGGAACGGGCGTTATTCAGTCTCCCATAAAATAGATATTGTATGGATAGTCAACGAGTTATTGTCGTATTAATCGGAGCCGCGGTTGTTTTGGTTGTGATGTTGGGATTTGCCGTGCTTGCTGTGCGCAATCTTGATGTGGGCGGCAGTGAGACCGGAATTTATCGGTCTGAAGACGGGGGGACGGCGTTTGAGAAGTTGACCAATATTCGGGGGACAACGGACCGGACTCTGGATATTACGCCTCAAAAGCTGCAATTCTTTCCTCAAAATTCGGACATTCTCTTTACGTTCTCTCAAACCCGGGGTGTGTATCGGACCAACGACGGAGGAGATTCGTGGCAACGTATATTTCGCCCCGAAGAGTTGGGAATTCAGATCACAACCATAGCTCTGCATCCGGAAAATCCGGATATTCTGTATGTGGGAGCTCGTAAAAACGGACGAGCTCGTATCTATAAGACCGAAGACAATGGCAAAACGTGGGGAGAACAATACGTGGAACCCGCGCAAAGCGCGCGTGTGCAAGGAATGGTGGTGAATCAAGATCAACCTCAACGAGTTACTGTCGCTATGAATACGGGGGTGTTGCTTCGAACCGAAAATGGGGGAGAGGACTGGACACTCGCCAATAATTTGGAAAGCGTTACTCCGCGTGATCTGAAATCTCATCCGCAAGAACCGCGTGTCTTGTATTTGACCACCCAATCGGCGTTACATGTTAGTACGGACGGGGGGCGATCATTTGAACGTCGGAGCTGGCCGCTTGAGAGTCCCACGGCCATAACCGTTAATCCCAACGGCGGTGATCAACTGTACGTGGGCGGTGAAGGGGAAATGTATCGAAGTTTGGACCGAGGGAAGACCTGGGATAAAATTCGGATCTTGACTCCGAAACGACCGGGATCGGTGCAGGATATTGCCATTACCCCCGGAGACAGTCGGGTTATATATTACAGTGTGCGCGATGTTCTTTACTTCTCGAATGACGGAGGAGAATTTTGGCGAACCGTGGAAGTTGATATAAACGGGAACGTAATTGACCGTATCTTAATTAATCCGTCCAATCGTGATATCCTGTATTTGGGCATGAGATAATATATAAATTGATATTTTTATGGATGAACAAGCACTTCGGTCGGAATATAAAGCTGTGATAGACACGTATAAACAGCGCATTCAACAGTTTCGAACGGGACGGGCGAACCCCGGTCTTTTGGAAGATTTGCTGGTGGAATACTACGGAGTGGGAACGCCGCTCAAACAATTGGCGACCATAAACGCGCCCGAGCCGCGTATGCTTGTGGTGCAACCGTGGGACAAGAACGCTATTTCGGACATTGAAAAGGCGGTTTTACAGGCGGATTATTTGGGTCTTAATCCGGTCGTTGACGGAGAAAAGTTGCGTCTTATGCTCCCTGAGATGACCGAAGAACGCCGTCGGGAACTTACCAAGTCCTTGAATGAAACCACTGAAGAATTCAAGGCGGAGTTGAGACGCATTCGAGATGATTGGCGAACGTCCGTTAAAAAGTCCGAGCAGGAGAGCGAAATCAGCGAGGACGAGAAGTACCGTCAGCTCGAGAATCTGGATGCCATTACCAAAGAATATACGAATCAATTGGAGTCACTCGAGGAAGAGAAAAATACCGAAATTATGACCGTTTAAAGGTATATGGATGTGTTAATCGCTCTGGGAATATTTATTGCCATTTTATTGGTTGTGGTATTGGTGCACGAGGCGGGCCACTTTGTTGCGGCTCGTATGATGGGGGTGAAGGTTGAAGAATTCGGATTCGGATTTCCTCCCAAGCTTTACGGGTATCGTCCCGAGGGAAGTGAGACCGAGTATACTGTGAACGCATTGCCGTTGGGAGGGTTTGTCCGTCTGTACGGAGAAGATGGTTCGTACGCCGATGATCCGCGCAGTTTTGCCGCAAAATCGTATCGAGCAAAGGTTTTTATTGTGGGAGCCGGCGTGGGGATGAACCTCTTGTTGGCTCTTGCGGTGTTTGGGATTATGGGACTTCTGGGGGCGCCCGTTTCCGTAGATGAAGATACGGATGCCGGTGAGGTGACAAACGTACGGGTGTTGATTGCGGATGTGGCTTCGGACTCACCCGCGCAAGAGGCGGGATTGGAACGCGGATCCGAAATTGTCTCTATAAACGGCACTTCAGTGGCATCCGCGGCGGATATAAAGCGGTTGATTTCCCAAGCGCAAGGAGATTCGATCGAATTGATGTTTCGCAGCGGCGGAGAGACGGATACTGCCGAACTCACCCCGCGTGAAGACCCGCCCGAGGGCGAAGGAGCGATCGGCATTGTCATGCGAGAAATGGGATTGAAACGTTTGGGCGTTCTGGAAGCGGCCGAACAGGCGGTTATGCGTGTGGTGGGAATTATTGTCGGTACCGCTGTGGTGCTTGGCAAGTTAGTAGCCAGTATATTTGTGGATGTCGGAGGGAATGTACAAGGTCAGGTTGCCGGCCCCGTAGGGATATTTGCCGTGGTTCAGCAAATGTATCAGCAAGGATTTTCGTATGTGTTGTTGATTACGGGAGCTTTGAGTACCAGTCTTGCCTTTATCAATATTCTGCCGATTCCGGCTTTGGACGGCGGACGGTGGGCCTTTCTCACTGTTGAGCGTATCCGCGGTAAAGAGCTTCCCGAAGGAGTAACCGAACAGATTCACGGAGCCGGTCTGCTGCTTTTATTGGGACTGATTATTGTGGTTACCATTAAAGATATTATGGAGTTACTATAAGAGAGGTATATGTCAAACAATTCCGTACAGTATCAGTCCAAAACAACGCAGAATGCGTATGGCAGTCGGGTACCTCCTCAAGCGCCCGAGATGGAGGCTTCGGTTTTGGGTAGTGTGTTGTTGGAAAAAGACGCGCTTCTCAAGGTGATTGATATGATTTCGCCCGATGATTTTTATCAAGAAGCCCATGGAATTATTTATCGGGCTATGCTTGATCTTTTTAATCGCAAAGATCCTATAGATCTATTGACCTTGAACCATGAACTGTACAATCAAGGTCAGTTGGAAACGGTTGGCGGAGAGGAGTATTTGGCGTCATTGGCCGAACGAGTGCCCTCCGCGGTACATATCGCGCACTACGCTAAGGTTGTGCAACAGAAGGCAACGCTGCGAAATCTTATTGCAGCGGGGTCGGATGTGATTGATATGGGCTTTGACGAATCCACGGGAACCGAAGAACTGTTAGATACGAGTGAAAAACGTATCTTTGAGGTGTCCAAACGCATGGTAAAGCAAGACTATGTCAGTCTTTCGAATGCTTTGGAAAGCGCGTTTGACCGTATGGACCGTATCCACCGCGAAGGTGGTGGGTTGCGTGGTGTCTCGACGGGGTTTCATGTACTGGATGACGCGCTTGGAGGCCTGCAACCGTCCAATTTGGTGATACTCGCCGCGCGTCCGTCGATGGGAAAGACCTCCCTTGCGTTGGATTTTGCCCGCAATGCCGCGGAATCGTCGAAGAAGGGGGTGGTCTTCTTTTCGTTGGAAATGTCTCAGGAGGAGATTGTTGATCGGTTACTGTGTTCTCAAGCTCGAGTTGATTTATGGAAAATGCGTACGGGGAAGCTTGGCAAGGAAGACTTTACCAATATCGCTCATGGCATGGACAATCTTTCCCAATTGGATCTGTTTATTGATGACACACCCGGTAACAGCGTTATGCAAATGCGAGCTATGATGCGGCGTATGCTCAGTGAAACTGAAGATCTGGGACTGGTTGTGGTGGACTATTTACAGTTAATGGAGAGCACTGTTCAGACGGATAATGTTGTTCAGCAAATCGGTGAGATTTCCCGGTCTTTGAAATCTCTGGCGCGTGAATTCAGCGTACCGGTGGTTGCTCTGTCACAGCTTAATCGGTCGGTGGAGAACCGAACGCCCCAAATTCCGAAACTGGCCGATCTGCGTGAAAGCGGGTCGATCGAGCAGGACGCGGACGTAGTACTCTTTATTTACCGAGAGGAGCGAGAAAATCCGGATACCGAGCGTAAAGGAATTGCGGAAATTCATATTGCCAAGCAACGGAACGGACCGATTGGTAAAGTGGACGTTGGATTTAAAGATGATTTCGCCGCCTTCTTTAATCTGGATACGACGCACGGGTAAAACGGATATACGATAGATACATGAGCCTTACGGCTCGATATACAGTAGCGGGTACGGTTGATATAAATGCCCTTCGGGTATGATATACGGTGGATACACAATAGATATACAGTTGTTTGAATAAATGTTCTGCCGAAATACGTAAAAACACGCTAGAGCCCATCTCAAAATTCTTATACGTAATATATATCGAGGATTATGGTTGATATGAGGGAACCTGGGCTATGGTTAGGTTAGGCTTTGTGAGTGAATATAAGCCATAATCCGAGATTAAAACTTCACTCTATATTACTCAAAAGCCTATTATTCATGAAGTCCGTGATATAATGAGAAAACCACAGAGAAAAACGTAATGAAAATCAGACACTTATGGATTCTTTGGTACCTCCTTCTCTGAATGAATTGATCGAACAATTAAGCGAGCTCCCCGGTGTGGGACGTAAAACCGCCATGCGGTACGCCTTTTGGTTAATGGAACAAAACGAGGACTATCTTTCCACGCTGGGGGATCGAATTGCTCACATAAAGGAAGCGGTTACAATGTGTCAGCGTTGTTTTCGCAGTTTTGAACGTCAGATGTGTGATATCTGTACGGATAACACGCGGGAGAACATCATTTGCGTGGTAGAGTCCACCGAAGATCTGGTTCAAATAGAACGTACGGGAGATTATAACGGGAGATATCATGTTTTGGGCGGGGCAATTGACCCGTTAAAAGGTGTTAATCCGGAAGATTTGACGCTCTCCGAACTGACAGACCATGTGCGTACGATTGGTACGGCGGAAGTGATTTTGGCTACCAATCCCACTATGCAGGGCGATACCACAGCGACCTATATTCGTCAGATGCTTGAACGGGAAGACGGAGTGCAGGTGACTACGTTGGGGCGCGGTCTTGCCACGGGAGCGAATTTGGAATATCTTGACGGCGAGACGGTTAAAAACGCGTTAAAGAATCGGCGGTAGATGGATGACGGAACTTTTGATGAAACAGACGTTCCGTCACTTTTGTTATCGGGTCATGTGTAGTATAATATCCGCATATGAGTAAAAAAACCTTGTCGACCCGACCGTACAAAGGAACCCGTGACTTTTACCCTGAAGACTATCGGGTTCATCAGTATATGTTTGACGTGATTCGAACCGTTCTTTATCGGTTCGGCTACGAAGAGTATATGGCTCCTTTATTGGAAGAGACGGATCTTTACCGGGCCAAATCCGGAGAAGAAATCGTCAATGAACAAACGTATTCGTTTGAAGACCGGGGTGGTCGCGATCTGACCATTCGTCCCGAAATGACGCCGAGCCTTGCTCGTATGGTAGCTCGTCGATCCGGGGATTATACCTATCCGTTGCGTTGGTTTTCCATCCCTAACTTGTATCGGTACGAACGCCCGCAACGCGGACGGTTGCGAGAGCATTATCAGGTCAATGTGGATATTTTCGGCACTGAATCGAAGTACGCGGATATCGAAGCGTTGGATGTGGCCCGATCGCTCCTTACGGAGTTCGGGGCCACTTCCGAAGACTTTGAAATTCATATCAACGACAGACGCCTCATTCACGCAGTTTACTCGGAGGTTTTGGGCCTTTCCGAAGAACAGTCTTACGCACTCTCCAAATTGGTAGATCGGAAAGATAAAATCAGTACCGAGGAATTCCAAAGCCAAGTGCGAGAAATCGTTGCTCAAGACACCGCCAAGCACTTGGAAACCCTTCTTGAAAAGGATAGTTTTGAAGCCTTTGTGGCGTATTTGCGGGAGATTTCTTCTGATAACCAAATAGTGGAAGACGCGATTCAATCTTTTGAGACGTTTCTTAATGGCGTTCGTCAGGTCGGAATGTCCAATGTGATCTTTGACTTCGAACTCATGCGCGGGTTTGATTACTACACGGGATTTGTTTTTGAAGTCTTTGACACACATCCTGATAACAACCGTGCTATGTTCGGCGGCGGACGCTATGACAACCTCTTGGAGATTTTTGATCAACCGCCCATGGGAGCGATTGGATTTGGTATGGGGGACGTTCCGCTTTGGGTCTTTTTGGAAACGCACGGTCTTTTGCCGCAGGTTGAAGATCGGATTGACGCGTATGTTTGTGTCCTGGATACGCAGTATCTGGCAGCTGCTTACGAATATACGCAAATGTTACGTTCGCATGATTTTTCAGTCGTTATGGATTATTCCGGTCGAAAACTTTCGGCCCAATTAAAGACCGCCGACCGGAAGAATGCTCGTTTCGCTCTGTGCCTTGGCGAACAAGAGGTTCGGAATGAGACGGTAACCGTACGTACGTTGGCCACCGGTGAGCAAGAGACGGTCTCTTTTGAAAAAGCTGTTGCATTGTTGAAACAGGTGTAAGGGCAGTTTTTGCTTCGGGTATAATTGATGTCCTAAACCAGTATTTCATTACGAAGGCATTGAAGTAATTAAAAGCCATCTCAAAAATATTCTTTCAAGTCCTATAAATCCTATATGAAGGCAATAGAGCGTATGAACGAATTTTGGGTATGGTTAGGCCGTAGGCGTTAAATGCCAGTGAATACGTCTCTGTTGCCTTCATATACTTCCAGCTTTAATAATTTTGAGATGACCTCTAGTTAGGTAAGGGGGCGTTTCTTGCTTTAGTTGACACGGCTGGTAAAGTACGGTAAGATGTGTAATAGGTAACGTAGTAAAGGTATGGCAGTACCCAAACGACGACAGACACGCGGACGACGCAACAAGCGTCGCTCTCACAAAAATCTGATTGGGATTGAGACGAAAGTGCACGGTATGAATCACCGTTTGAAGCGGTATTACGATCGCATGCGAGGTCAAGGCGGAAGCGAGTCCGCTTAATAGTCATATACTGAGAATCCATTCTCAGAAGTCCGAATAATAGATCTTTCCCATGGCTAACCGGCATTTTCTCAGATCCATTGCAATGCAAGTTCTCTACGCAGTTGATATGCTTGGTGACGTAGAGCAAGAAACACGTTCCGCTCTAATTCAACTTGCCATTCGTGATTTATCAGCGGATGTAGAAGATGTTTCGTATGTCAACGAAGTAGTTTATGGGGTTCTCGAGGAACAATCGGAGATTGATACCATAATCGAAACGTACGCCAATGAATGGACCATTCCGATGATTGCGCCCGTGGATCGGAATGTTTTACGTTTGGCCATTTATGAAATGAAGTATTACGAGGACGAAGATATTCCCACCAAAGTTTCAATCAACGAAGCCATCGAACTTGGAAAACAGTATAGCGGTCCTACGTCGGGAAAGTTTGTGAACGGCGTACTGGGCGGCTTTTATAAAACAGAGTATGATTCAGGCGGGTAATATGTATGAAGATTTGCAATTGGCGGAACTAGAAGCCGCAATAGGGTATACGTTTCAAAATAAGCAAGTTCTTTTGGAAGCGGTTACCCATCGGTCTTTTTTGAATGAGAAATCGGGACACCCGGTGGATAATAACGAACGGATGGAGTTTCTGGGAGACGCGGTTTTGGAACTGATTGTGACTGAGCATCTTTTTCATCAATATCCGGATCAACCGGAAGGTCAACTTACCAACTATCGGTCCGCGTTGGTTAAGGGAGAGCATCTCGCCGAGGTAGCCGAGAAAGTTGATCTAGTCTCGTATTTGTTGATGTCTCGAGGAGAAGCAAATGATTCCAACAGTCGGGCATATATTACGGCTAATGCGGTGGAGGCTTTGATTGCCGCGCTTTATCTTGACGGTTCGTTTACTGATGCGCGTAACTTTGTGGAGAAGTTCATTCTTCCCGATCTTACGCAAATTATTGAGCAAAAGCTGTTTATTGACGCGAAAAGTATGCTTCAAGAGCATATGCAAGAACGAGAAGATGCCACTCCCGAATATCAGGTTATGAAAGAGTGGGGTCCTGATCATGATAAACGCTTTAAAGTCGCAGTATTTGTCTCCGGAAATGAGATAGCCTCCGGTGTCGGAGGATCCAAGCAAAAGGCGGAACAAGAAGCGGCTCGTCAGGCTTTACGGGTCAAAAATGTGGAATAAATATGCATTTGGGACTTGATCTTGATGGTGTCTTGAGCAAACGCTCGCCGGTGCAAGGTTCGTATGTAAGGGGACGTATTTTGTGCGGGATTTTAAGACTGTTACCGGGAAACCCCGGAACCTATTGGATCTTGAATCACACTGAAGCGCGAGAAGATATTGATATCATTCGTGACTTAAGCACTCGTCACCGTATTACCATTATCACCGCTCGTCCTATTGATTTTCATCGTGCTACCGAACAATGGCTTACCGAGGTTGCGCAGATATCCTTTGAAGGACTGTACTGCGTGGGACTGGCCAAAGATGTTCCGTATCGTAAGTATGTGTACGCCGATCAAGTAGGAGTGGATGTTTTTATTGATGATACAAAAGAAAATGTGGAGTATTTCCGTGAACAAGAATTATTCGCGCATCTTTTTGAGGGGTGGGAAACCGCTCGAGAGATTATCGAATCATATCATAACGAATAACACGTAATGTATGGAAGCATGGGAGGCAAGTATTTTAGGGTTGGTGCAAGGTATTACTGAGATTCTTCCCATTTCAAGTACCGCTCATATTTTGTTATTGGCCGATCTGTTTCAAATTCCCGAGCCGAGTGTGGCGGCGACGGTCTTTTTAAATTTCGGAAGTTTTTTGGCGATCATTGCCTTTTTTCGGGGCCGATGGGGAAAGATGCTTCTTGGGCTTTCGCGGATGACAACGTACTATATGGGAAAAACCGGGTGGTATGCCGAAGAAGATTTTCGTCAGGCTCAATACGTTATGATTTTGATAATCGCTACTATCCCCGCGTTGATAGCGGGCTTTTTCTTTGAAGATATTATAGCAGAAACATTGCGCTCGCCGTTGGTCATAGCTATGGCGTTGCTTGGAGGCGGCGCTTTGTTAATGGTCGCCGATTTTTTCACTCGTAATCGTACTTTGAATCAAATTGATGGTAAACAGGCATTTTTTATCGGATGTTTTCAAGCTCTGGCTCTTATTCCCGGATTTTCCCGTTCGGGAAGCGCCATAACAGGAGGACGGTTTCTTCGAATGGATCGTTCCGAAGCGGCGACTTTTGCGTTTTTAATGGGAGCGCCTGTTCTGATTGCCGCCATGGTGTATAAACTTCCCGAATTAGTTACCAGTGGCGCGCTTATGAATGGGAATTTGTGGCTGGCGTTTTTGGTTTCCATGCTTAGTACGTACGCTGCGATTCGGTTTATTATGGATTTCGTACGACAACGTTCTTATGCTTGGTTTGTTTTGTATCGCACTGTGTTAGCGATTGTGGTGTTAATTTCCGTATTTCATATATAAGAAAGTAGGTAAGACATAGAGTGTCGGAATATGATATGATGGAAAAAAGGTATTCTGATTATGAATCTATCTCGCGGATGGTACATCACTCTACGAATCCTCCTTGCCATAGTATTTTTGGGAGGACTTTTAAATATGGTTGGAGTTTTGGTATATGATATTTGGATGGATTGGCTTGATGTACAGAAATGGTTCAGTATAGGACTTTTGGGAGTCAGTATGGGTGTTCTGGCGGTTATTTGGCGGATAGAGTGGGCGCTTAATAATTCGTGGCTCAGTTTTGCGTTTTTAATGGGCGGGAGTACGCTCCTTTGCTTTAGTATTTTGGTTCTTCCGGTTGTATTTCTCATGGTTGACCAATCATATCTTCATAATAGTTTGCTGGTGTACATAACTCTGTTGGTGGTTTTACTGATACACAGTCCGATATTTGCTCTGAATCACTCTCGAAACAAAATTCAGCGCGTATCTTTATTTTTCTCCGGATTTTTAGCGGCGGTAATGTTTCTGGTTCTGATAAGCGGATGGAATGTGGGGTTCTCGCCGGGAACGGAATGGACGCTTATCGGACTTTTCTTTGCATTCTTTTTACTTGATTGGGGAGCGGTGTTCTTTATTAATAGAGTCTATCAATCCGTGTCCGAATTTACGGCACAGGCAAAGAAATCTTCGGAGAAATCGGAAGAAACACGTTCTGAAGATGATTCGGAAGAAGAGACCGAGCCTGATTCGTCTGAAGCGATTTTAAATATCGATCCCGAAAAGATTACCCAAAAATCGGGATCTCAAGACAAGGGGGAGGCTGACCAAGAAGGTAATTGAGATAC
>JAHEOE010000089.1 GCA_018609785.1 Minisyncoccota bacterium
GGTCGGAATTATATTATTGGCTCATGGTGCCATGGATCGTATGTTGGGATATGGGCTTAAACATTCGGATTCGTTTTGTCATACTCATTTGGGAATGATTGGTTCTCATACGTAATAATCTCTATTTATGCATACATTGAACTCACCCAAAAACATCTTCCTGACCGGAGTGATTGCCATGTTGTCGATTACCGCGCTGGTGGGGATTGTGCTCTTTATTCGCGGAGAGTTTGGGATTATTGAAGGCAAAATTTTGGCCACGACGGCGGCGATCGGCGGATTCAGTCTGGCGGCGTTGTGCGGAGCATTCCTCTATGAACGAAACAGAGTGCGGAGCGTGGCAAACGTGACCATGACGACCGCCATGGTTTCCTTGATCTATACTTTGGTACTGATCTGGGAAGGAGTTGAGCCGAGCGAAGATACGATACGTGCCTGGGGAGTATTGTTGGTTGTGAGCTTCAGTTTGGCACATGCCTCGCTCCTGTTGTTGATTCGGCCCGCTCATGACGTAGTTCGCGGAGTGCAGTATGCCACCCTTGCGTTCATCACTCTTGTGGCGTTGATTGTTATCAGTTTGATTCTGGAGTTTGAAGCGGTGGAAGACAACGAAGTCCTTATGCGAACGCTCGGGGTCTTTGGTATCCTTGATGGGCTGGGGACTGTTGTGACTCCGCTTGTGTATGTGATGTACGGACGCTCGTAAAGCAGGCAGTATGACCGACATAACCAGCACCGACAATCCGCGAGTCAAGCAAGCGAAGAAGCTTTATAAAGCGCGTGAACGAAAAAAACAAACCGCGTTTCTGATTGAAGGAGCGCGAGAGGTTTCTGTGGCCGCGCGAAACGGAGTGACATTTCGGGACATATTTGTGTGTCCGGAATATATACGTGGAGACCTCGAGCATAGTATGCCGTCTGAGCTTGAGCATACGACTGTTTCTTCCACGGTGTTTGACCAATTAGCGTATCGGGAAGACGGGGGTGAAGGAATAATTGCCGTTGGGGAAACCTATACTCAGTCTTGGGAAGATATACCGCACACAGAGAACACAATGCTTTTGGTTCTTGATAACGTCGAGAAGCCGGGGAATTTAGGCGCGCTTTTGCGAACAGCCTCCGCGGCCGGTGTCTCGGCGGTGATTGTGAATGAGATGCAGACGGATATTCTCAACCCGAATGTTGTTCGGGCGAGCTTGGGGAGTGTGTTTGAGGTGCCCGTTATTCGGGCCGAGCGGGAACGGACCCGAGAGTGGCTGGCACACAAAGATATCTCGGTCTATGCCACCAGCGCTTTGGCGAAAGGAACAGGAATCAGTTATTGGAATGCGGACTATACGGCTTCGTTTGGTGTGGTCTTGGGGAGTGAGAGTCAGGGGCTGAGTCAATTCTGGGCGGATAATGCCGATGAGCTTATTTACATTCCGATGTCGCACCGGGCGGTCAGCTCGCTCAATGTCTCGGTTTCGGGCGGTGTTGTGCTTTTCGAAGCGGTGCGGCAGCGGAAAGCAGAAAAAGAGCCACAGTAAATTTTACTGTGGCTCGGGAAGGTGATCTGGATATGGAAGAAAGACCCTTAACACGATGAACCTAAGATCTGAACTTTACTACGTAGAACCCAAGCTGGTCTGTTCTTGTGAAAGATTTTTAAGAGGTTATCACTTCTTTTGGGAGTTACCCATACTCGAGTGGGAGTAGAAATGATCTGGGTTATTTTCTTCTGTTTAGGGGATCTGTAGATATGAGTATTGCCACATATCTTTGCTGTACCTGTAAATGTTTGTGCATTTACAGGAATATTTATACTTACTATAAAGGTGATGACTGAGCAAATATATAACGTGCGTTCAAACATAAATGCAAACCTCCAACTCTCTCTACCTGAGATAATAATTATTTAATATAAATTTGTCAAAATATAACATTTTAAATCAGTCATTGTCTCTAAAGAACGTTAGATATATCCATATTCCAATAGCAGTACCGATGAGGAGAAGACCACCGAAAAGAAGCCATAAGTTTGAAGAAGAGGGATTAGTATTGGAAGAAGTTTCTTTATCTGTACCACTATTAGTGTTTTCTTCTAGAAGGACTGTACCTTCTTCGGTGCGGAGAACACCGTTTTTTTTCTGCAATTCTTGTTGAGTCTCTTCACTAAATGTTACCGGTTGTCCATTTTGGCCGTTTTGAGTGCAATCAGAATAGCAAGTGAATTTATTCTCACCGTTTTCAAATTCGCAAATATTGTTTGTGTTACACTGTGAAGGGGTCTCCAGGTTGTGTTCTACTACTGGTTGACTGGTAATTGTATTGACAATCTCAAAGCGGGTAACTGACGAAGGCTTGGGAATGGGAAGAGTGAATGTTCCAGAGGGTGGAGCAATACGGAATTCACGTATAGGAGTGTCTTTGGTATCGGTGTACAGAATAACTTTGTATCTACCTTCCGGATTTCTGAAGTCAGTATCAGAAGAAGTCATAGGAATTCCACCCTTTTCTTGAATGGAGATAGGTTCTGTTGAGTATCTGTCAAGACGTAGTACATCTTCTTCTGCATCATAAAAAAGATCTACTTGTATTGCGGGAGCTCCATACGCTTTAAATGTAACTCCAAATAAGAAACTAAAGAAGAAAATTATAGAAATAGTCCAGTAAGTAAGGTAAGTTAGTCGATTCATACGTTATTGAATACACTGATTATAGTAATTTTCCACACGTGTACAATAATTTCTTGTAGATTGAGCACACGTACCGGCCGGTCCTGCATTATAGCAACGACCTGCCTCTCTGACACTATCCGGATTTCCACAATCCTCCGCCAAATAACGGGCGGCACAATCTATATCTTTTTGAATATCGTTTTGTAATATATCGCAACTTTCTTGAGGACTAACGTCCGCCCCAAGGAGTGCTTCTCTATTATCAGTATTACATTGACTATATCCACAGGAGCAATCAACACTATTCCAGTTTTGGTAACATGTATTTCGGATAGCGTTATTACACCCTTCTCCTTCTTGAATAATTGCCATTATAATATCAGCATCTACATCATACGCATTATTCTCCGCCGCTTGAACAATTTCCTCATCATTAGCGCAAGAGCCTTCACTGCAAGACACAGAACCACCATCTCCTCCGCCTCCCGGACTTACATCACTTCCACCGCCGCGATCCTTAAATCGATTCGCCGTGTCGCAATTTTCAATGGTAAGTCCTTGTCCGGATACGAGTGTGAAAGCTACATCTATGCCGGAAGGATCTTCCTTCTCTTTTGGTTCTTCTTCTTCCTCACTTATGAAGAACTCTCCCGGGCCCGCATTGAGAATAAACACCAGCGTATTGAGAATAAGAAAACTCCCGGCGACGAGGATAATACCGATAACCGCGTTGACCATAATGGTTTTGCCTTGTTGAAACCGTTGGGGGTTGGGTCCGGCGGTCATGATAACAACTCCGCCCGCTACGAAGGCCAGTACTCCAACCGTTGCCAACATGCCGAGGAGAAAGGTGTAGATATTCTTAAAGAGAATGAATCCGTGACATAGGGTACAGGCTTCTTCACCGCCACAAGGGACCAGACCGCCGCTTTGAGCAAATAGAAACTCGGGAAGGAAGAGTGTTCCTAATCCGAGAATCAAAGCTATGATTAAGTACCGATTTTTGAGTACTCCCATGATGAAGAAGCTGTTACATATTGGCAAAGAATATTACTCAATTTCCAAAGAAGCCAATATTGCCTGCGTCATTTCTTCGTAATTTTGATTATTGGGATCAAACACGGAGACATCAACTTCATAGGGGCGCCCGGAGGCTTGGGAGTAGAGAATATACCGTTGTGCCGTATTGCCCAAGGCAGTCTCAATGGTATATACGGCAGCTTCTCTATTGGGGGAGAGCGCAATTGGTTGAGGTGGTTCTTGTACGGTTACGGTTTCATTCTCCGTTGCCTGTTGAAAAGAGAATTCGGCGTATTCTTGAGCGCTGCTTGCCGGAAATTCGTCGGAGGATTTTGCGGTTATGTGTACGGTGAAGCCATCCGTAATTTCGGTATTGGGTTCGTTATCAGGTCCGAGGAATCGGATGCGACGGGTGGTCCGGTTGGGTTTGGAAATGTCCGCTTCGGGCGGATGTTGGAGTTTAAAGCCAAGTTCTTCGTCGGTGTAGGTTTTCCAATCATTTGTATCTACGTTGGACTCAATGATTTCACCGGTATTGGGATCGGTAGTATTAGAAGGAGAATCGGACTCGGAGGAGGTTTGTTCTTCTGAGGCGGGAGAATCGGTGTCGGAAGAATTCCCTCCATACCGATAAATAAGCAAGCCGATAAGAACGATGACTAAGACAGCGAGAATGATACTAAGGATGGTTACGCGTTTGGTTTTATCCATAGGAATGAGTGTTTATGTTTTGAAGTCTTTTTTTAGTATACCAGATAGACGAGGTAAGACAATGGATGCTTTACAATTTGGGACTGACGTGGTACGGTTTGCGTCAATAATTTAGGTTTGACGCATGCGAGCAAGGATTGGCGTGGCGGTGAGTGTCGTTTTGGCGGTGATGATGGCCCCGAGCGAGATTCAGGCACAAACAGAAGACAGTACCAAGCAACCGATTGTGTTGGTGCCCGAGATTATGGACTCGTGGAATCAAAAGGTGCTTTTGGGGGAAGGCGAGGACGAATGGCGGTTTTTCCCTGGAACGAAAGCGTGGGACAAACTGATTGCGGAGTTGGAAAAACAAGGCTATACCCGGGGTGAGGATCTTTTTGTCGCTCATTACGATTGGACCGCGTCTTTCTCTGACATTCGGAAAACGTACATTGCTTCTGAAATGCAGCGAGCCCGAGAAGCAAATGGATCTGATACGGTGAAGGTAGTCGGCCACGGTATTGGCGGTTTGTTGGCGCGTTCCTACATTGCCGAGAACGAAAACAGTCATGGAATTTCTCACCTCGTGTTTGCGGGGACGCCGCATTACGGCATGATGGATATGTTCCTCACCAAGGAATGGGGACTGCTTGACCGAGGGTGGAACGATCATCAGAAATTGCTTCTTAAAACTCTAGCTTTTCATAAAACGCAGGCGCACGGCGGGCGAGAAACGATGAGTAAGGTGTTTGCGGATATCTTGCCGTTGAGCGAGCACACGACGCCGCTTTTCCGAGGAGATGCATCCATTCCGCGCACGGGGTTGGAGCTCTTTTCGGAATATCAAGAATCACCGTCTGAGGTTGATGAGCGTCGGAATAAGCTGAAAGAGGCATACGAAAATTCGTTCCTCAAGGAGTTACAGAACCAAGAGTTTCTCTCGTCTTCGTTGGAAGGAGTCAAGGTGACCAACGTATATGACGATGACGGAGCGCCTTCAACGGCCACGCGGATCGCCGAAGACGGACGTTTTGACGGGCATACTACCGATCTTCCGGATAGTCCGTTTAGTGTGGGTTACACCGAAAGCGTGGGAGACGGTCAGCTCTATGAAGAAACCGCGCGCTGGCGGTGCTATGTGAAAAGTGAGGAGGTTGATAATGAGCGTCCTCAAAGGTGTGAAGAAGCGAAAAAAGGAACTAATATACGGGACAATCAAAAACCGGAAAGTTACGCCAGGCACCGGTCTTTGATAACGCGGGGTATATCGTCCATTTTTGACGGCTTGGAAATCAATCCGTCCCAATTA
>JAHEOE010000090.1 GCA_018609785.1 Minisyncoccota bacterium
AACTCCTCCCCCCTTCGGGGCCCCTCCTCTTTAAAAAGAGGAGGACACGCCGTATTCCACGCTTAACACGAACTACAACGGTATATCCACCGTGTATCAATTGTATATCATGCCCGAAGGGCATATGTATCTATCGTATATCGTGCTCGAAGAGCACATGTATCCACCGTGTATCAACTGTATATCAACCGTACCCGCAACCGTATATCCACATCACTCACTACCTGCTACTCTCCGAACCTCCACGTCTCCACCACCTTCTCCAACAGTTCCTCCTGCCCCCGATACGTGCTTGCCTGATACAGCGTTTTCTCATGGACGAACCAAATTTCCGCGCTTTCCCCGAAGGCCTCGCTCTCGGCGTCAAAGGAGAGGGCGTTCTCCTCGTCGGCGACGGTGGTGGCGGTGATGTTCCGAGCCTTCATATCGGGAACGTCGTTTTTAAGCTTGCTCGCAGTTAAGTCAAGATTTTCCTCGAGCGGGCGGATGTAAACTTGAACGCCCTGTTGCTTGTCCGGATTTTGGAACACCAAACTCAGATTCTTGCCGTCAGGGACTTCCCCCACGCGGAAACTTTGCGGGTACTTCACGGTGAAGTCATACGTTTTGTTGGTATACGTTCCCTGAAACGAACCTCTCGACGAGAGAATATCTTGGACACTGGCACTCTGCCACCCGCTTTGTGCGGACGGAGACGGCGCGGTCCGCGCCCATAGAATGGCGGCGGCTATGAAGCCGATACCGATTATGCCGATGGTGAGAAATGCGTATTTGCGTTTCATGGCCGGGGCTTAGGTTTGGATATTGATATACAGTGGCGGACACAATAGATATACCATTGATATACGGTAGATTGGAATTTAGAATCTATTATAGAGAAGCCTGAAGTGAGAAGCCTGAAGACAGAAGTCGGAAGCCGGAAGAAGGGATACACGGTTGTAGTTCGTATTTCGTATCTTGAAACTCGTAGCGAAAGAAAGTGTCAACTCCCGATCTCCGAAATACGAGATACTATACCCGAGATTTTACAGCTCTAACTATCAACGTCCGATTCTGCTCTCAAGGCACGCAACGTCTCTACGATTTCGGGAAGCTCCTGATAAATCTCCTCCGCTTCCATCTCGCTGTAAATATGAGTGAGTCGATTCCGCTTATTCGCAATTTCCAGCCAATGCGGATCGTTGGGGAGAATTCCTTGATGAAAGGCCTCACGAATACAGGATTTGGGCGAGGTGCAATCGACGGCGTGCTCTTCCTTAAGCTTCACTTGAAGGAGTTTCCAGGCGGCCTCAAAAGTCATAATAAACCGCAAGACCGCCGAGTCCCGACTCATCTCGGACTTTTCCGCATCAAGCGCTTCCTCCAGACGAAGTAACGCCTTCCGATAATCTTCGTGAAGCGACTGATACTTAGTCATAGACCACGGGCTCGGTATGTTGCTTCATCACCTGGTATTTTTTGGGTTCCACGGTCTTCATATCCACGATATCAATCTTTTGCAAATACGACAGATCTTCCAATTCTTCGCGAATGCACTCCATCGTCGCTCCGGAAATCCGCTCGGGGCCTTCCAGCCCGATATCAATGTCCGAACGTTCGGTGGCGTTTCCAACGACTCGAGAGCCAAACACAAACACCTCATATTCCGCGAGGTCGAGATACTTCTCCAAAATCTCTCGGAGCCGCCTTTTTAGCTCATATTCGTTAATCCGTCCCCATTTCATATACGTAAATTATGCCACATACCTCTTTTTCAAGCAAAGAATAGTTTTGGGATGGATATATGATTGCGGATACGGTGGATATATGTTTCCTTCGGAAACGATATACGGTTGCGGGTACAATAGATATACCATTGATATACAGTTGTATTGATTTTTAGAGGTGAGTATGAGAAGCTAGGCGCAATTATCGTAATTACAAATTATGTCCGCATCGAAGAATTATATTACCCTGACTGATCTTGAAGTATATCAACTGGCTCGTGAATTATCGCGATATGGGTTTGAAATGTATGAGGACCTTCATTGGCAAACCAAGAAAACCATAGGAGATCAATTTCTCACCGCCACCGATTCCATCGGGGCGAATATCGCCGAAGGTTACGCCCGATATCATTTCCGAGAACGCTTGAAGTTTTGCTATATCGCTCGCGGATCCTTGGCGGAATCATCCGAGCATTGGCTGGAACTTCTCAGAGAACGCAACCGAATAAGCGAAGCCTCATATTCACATTATAAGTCTTTAGCCCAACAATTGGAGGTTAAACTGAATAACTTCATCTCCGCTCTTCATCGGTCCGCTTCTCAAAATCGATAATCAACTGTATATCTACAGTATCCGCAACAGTATATCAACTGTGTATCGGGCCGTCAGGCCCATATATCAACCGTACCCGCTCCCGTATATCTCTTCTTCAGACTTCAATCTTCTGACTTCTCTGTAAGTAATAAATTCTACTTACTCCACGACATACCACTCCTCTCCGTCCGAGACCACGGTTACACTGTCGCCGTCCTCATCAATGGAGATACTGTCGTTGCCGTCGATTTGTGCATTGTCGCCTTCTGTCTGAATCTTAATGGTATCCGTACCCGCGTTGCCGCTCTTATCTTTGATCATAATGCGCCGTTGATTTTGGAAGTCCTTCTTAGAGAGCGTAACCGTGACGTTATTTTGATCTTCGTCTGTGTCCTCGGTTTGAACGAAGACGGCGTCCTCTCCGTTAGTGATAATATCATCGGAAACCGTACGCTGATCAGCACCCTCCGTACTACTGACCACAAACCAAGAATTGCCGTCTGTCCGCAAAGTCACGCTCTGATAATCTTTCCACAGAGTATACGATTCTTCGCCGTCAACGTGAGGGTCCTTATCATCTTCTTGTTCAGGAATAATCGTAATATTGTTCTCGGAAGCATTCCCCGCCTTGTCTTTAACGATGATTTCTTTGCCAACGGAGTTCAAATCGTTCGTGCCAAGCGTGACGGTGATTTCTCTCGCTGTGGAATCTACCAAAAGCGTGTCATCCCCGGTGATGCCGTCGGTCGTATCGACATTTTCCGTGATGTTCTTGGCGGAGTACTGACTGCCGCTGACGCGCAAGTTGACGTTCTCTTCGGAGTCCCCGATGCGGACGGTGCCCGAGGCGGTCACTTTTCCGGAAATATCAAGCGCCGGTTCGGAGTCCGTCTTTTCCCCCACGTTCAAGGTGCCCTTCACGTAGCTTTGTCCCGTACCGTCCACTTGCAGGAGCTTTTCGGATTTGATATTGCCCGCCACCTGAAGACGC
>JAHEOE010000091.1 GCA_018609785.1 Minisyncoccota bacterium
GACGGCAATAACGAGGAGGTCAAAGATCCGCGATATACGCAACTAACCGAAGAAGCCGACGGATTCTTTCTTGTCGTGCCTGAATACAATCACAGTTTCCCCGGTACGCTTAAACGTATGCTTGATAGTGAATTGAAGAATTATCGACGAAAGCCGGTTGCTATGGCGGGTGTTTCCGCGGGACCGTGGGGAGGTATTCGAGCGATTGAGTCTTTGGTGCCCGCTTTGCGGGAAATGGGGCTGGTAGCTAGTTCGGTGGATATGATGTTTCCGTTCATTCAAAACGCATTTGATGAAGAAGGGAATCCCACTGATGAGCAAACCGAGTCTCGGGTAAATGATGCGTATGAAGAGTTGATTTGGCTTGCACGTACGCTGAAATGGGGACGCGAAAATCTCTCTTAATACATAAGATATTTGTCCGTCGAGGGGAGTTTGTGCTACAGTTCAGATAGGTAAAATTAAATATGTTTCCTATGTACTACGAAGAGCAATCTTTTAATATCCCTGAGCTTGAAGGGATATCTCAGGAACAAATTGATGTTCATCTCAAACTTTACTCCGGATATGTGAAGAATACGAATTATCTTTTGGAGAAAATCGCCGAATTAAACGAAGATCCTGAGGGAAATAAAATCCTGATAGATGAGTTGCAACGTAGACTTGGTTTCGAGTTTGATGGTATGCGACTGCATGAGTATTATTTTGAACAGCTCGAGGATGGAGCGCAAAGTCCCGATGAGAATAGTGCGTTTGTGCAAGCGCTTACCGAGCAGTACGGAGGGTTTGAATCTTGGCTTGAAGATTTTAAACGTGTGAGCGGTTTACGCGGTATTGGGTGGACGATTACGTATTACGATCCCAAAGCCGGGTATTTCCATAATGCGTGGGTAAGTGATCATGAATTGGGACATCTTGCCGGTCTTCCCGTTATCTTTAATATGGATATGTGGGAGCATGCCTTTATGGTGGATTATCTGCCGTCCGAAAAGGCGCAATACAAAGATGCCTATATTGGCAACGTCAATTGGAGTGTGGTTGAGCAGCGTTTTGAAGACGTATCTTAACCGGGGAATATACCACCGGATGTGAAAGGTGACTCTTTTCCTTGTTTTTCATGGGAATTGGATGGTATACTTTCCTCTAGTGGAATAATAGTTCCTCCTAGAAAGTAAAATTACGCTATGTTTAAAGGATTGCAACGCAAATTTCCGGAACAGCAAGAGTTTATTGCCAAGTACGCGATTGCCGCAAAGATCATTGCCACATATGTAACAATTTCGTTGATTACCATCTTTATCGTGGTGCAGATTGTGGGATGGGCATTAAGTACGTTGATTTTCCCGCCTGTTCAACAAGCGCTCACTCCTCAACCTCAACAACCTTCGTTGCAACAACTGCAACAGCAGCGTTCTCAATAGCGCCATATGGGCGTTTCTGCGGTGTGGATTCTTGGAGATCAGTTGTACTACTGGTATGACTGGTCTCCTTCTTTATTTGGGAAAGAATCATGGAGTGAAGTTCGGGTTTTGATGTGGGAGTCTCCCATGTTTTTTGAACGACGCGCGTATCATGTGCAAAAGCTTACGTATATCTTTGCTGCTATGCGCAGATTTGCTCAATTTTGGGAAGAAAAGGGGGCTGATGTAACGTATTATCGATGTACGGATGAAGAATCTCGTGTTTCTCTGAGTGATCGCTTGAAACAGTGGCGGTCCGAGGGTGTTACCGATCTCTATATGCTTCCTTTGAATAATACTGAAGACGCACTTTTTGAAGCATTACAGGCACAACAGAGTTTGAATGTGCATTGGTTGGATGACGAATCTTTCCTCACGTCACGATCGTTGAAAGAAACTCATTTTAACGGAAAAGAGTCGTTTCGGTTTGCCTCGTTTTATGAAGATCAACGTCGGGAGCAGGAACTTTTACTTACCGAAGACGGAGATCCTCTGGGAGGTAAGTGGAGTTTGGATGAAGAAAATCGTGAGGCATTGAGCGAGGATATTTCCATACCCGAACGGGAGAATCAGCATACCGTTATTGATAGAGAATTAATTGGAAACGTAAAAGAAGATATCACCGAATTAGGAGTGGGATTAGGGTATAATACCTCTATGATATATCCAATCTCTCCCGAAGCGGCGCGGAATTGGATCCATGAATTTTTGGAAATGCGACTTCCGTATTTTGGTACGTATCAAGATGCGGTGAGACCGGGAGAATCGTTTGGGTTTCATTCCGTCTTTTCACCGTTTTTGAACGTAGGCATTTTGCATCCGCAGGAAGTGGTCGATGCGGTGGATACGTATTATCGAGAACATGCGGATGAGGTTTCGTTAAATCAGATTGAAGGGTTTCAGCGTCAGATTATCGGGTGGCGTGAGTATGTGAAAAATATATATGATGTCTATGGGAACAAACAGCGAAAGCGGAATGTTTTTGGATGTAATCGAGAAATTCCCGAAGCTTTGTGGACCGGAGAGACCGGGCTGTATCCTATAGATGAACCGCTTGGACGTCTTTTGGAGACCGGCTATCTTCATCATATCGAACGGCTGATGCTGTTTGGGAATTTCTTTTTGTTGTGTGAAATTCATCCGGACGAGGTCTTCGAATGGTTTATGAGTTTGTTTGTGGATGCGTATGACTGGGTGATGGTTCCCAATGTGTATGGGATGAGTCAGTTCGCGGACGGAGGGTCGATGATGACCAAGCCGTATATTTCTTCGTCCAATTATCTGCGTAAGATGACGGAGTTTGAAGATGACGGGTATTGGCCCGGGGTTTGGGATGCGTTGTTTTGGGAGTTTATTGCCAAACATCGGGAGTATCTCGCCAGCAATGCGCGTATGGGACTGATGGTAAATCTGTATGATAAGAAGTCCGAAGACGAAAAAGAGCAGTACGCGAAGACCAAGGAAGAATTTTTGGAGAATCTATATAAGAAGACCGAAACTTAATATGAATCTCAAACGACGACGTATTTTGCAATCGGGAGAATTTGACGGAAGAGCTGTGCTTTATTGGATGAGCCGAGATCAGCGTGTGAACGACAATTGGGCTTTGACATACACGCAAGAGAAAGCGTTTGAATATGAAGTTCCTGTGATCGTGGTGTTCTGTCTGCAGACGCAATTCTTAGGGGCGAGCGAGCGTCATTTCGGCTTCATGCTTCGGGGACTCGAGGAGGTGGCGGAGACGTTGTCGGAGTGTCAGATCCCGTTGGTGTTACGAGAAGGAGATCCGGCGGAGGTTATACCTGCGGTTATCACCGAGCATAACGTGGGCCTGCTGGTCTCGGATTTTTCGCCCCTTCGGATTAAGCGGGAGTGGAATGAAAAGCTTCTTTCGGAAATTTCCATTCCCTATCACGAAGTGGACGCGCATAATGTAGTGCCTGTATGGGAAACCTCCGAGAAAAAGGAATTTGCCGCGCATACTATTCGCAAAAAAATTCATGCCGCTTTGCCGGAGTTTTTGCATGATCTTCCGGAATTGGAGAAACATCCGTATCCGTCCGATGTTCAGTCCTCTCCCGTGCGTCCGGATGAGTTTTTAAAACGAGTGGACTTTGCCAATCACGTCCCGGAGGTTGACTGGCTCACACCGGGAGAAACAGCAGGGAAAGAGCGAATGTGGCAATTTATCGAGGGGCCGTTAACCGAGTATGATGACGCTCGAAACGATCCTAATGAAGACGTGTTATCCGATCTCTCGCCGTATTATCATTTCGGACAGCTGGCCTCGCAACGAGTAGCGGTGGAAATTGATTCGCGACCGGGTACGCGGACTGAAGACAAAGAGGCTTATCTGGAAGAGTTAATTGTAAGAAAGGAACTCTCGGACAACTTTTGTTTTTATGAGCCGAAGTACGATTCGTTTGAAGGCTTTCCTGACTGGGCAAAGAAAACCCTCAACGAACATCGAGATGATGAACGTGACTACATTTATCCCGCCGAGGAATTTGAAGAGGCCCGCACGCACGATGACTTATGGAATGCGGCTCAAATGGAAATGGTGAAATACGGAAAAATGCATGGATTTATGCGCATGTACTGGGCCAAAAAAATTCTGGAATGGACCGAGTCGCCCGAGCGGGCGTTGGAGATTGGAATTTGGCTCAATGACAAATACGAACTGGACGGGCGCGATCCGAACGGGTACGTCGGCGTTGCCTGGAGTGTGGGCGGCGTACATGATCGCGCTTGGCAGGAACGTCCTGTATACGGTAAAGTTCGGTATATGAACAAGAACGGCTGTAAACGGAAATTTGATGTGGATGCGTATGTGGAGAAAATTTTAAAAGGGGCCCCTTAAAAGAAAGGTTGTAACCGGTGGTAAGTGAATAGTGGTTAGAATCTAGAATTTAGAAGATAAACGGTTGATTACATGAGCCTTGTAGCTCGATTTTGTAATTTAGAACGTTCTTTTCCTATTTCCACAAGAAAAACCAAGAGAGGAGGGCAATAAGAATTCCGATAATATATCCCACCGGAACAATTTTGTGACCGCGTACGACAATCCACGGATAAAAGTCGGAGAAGTCGGACCAGAATTCACGGAGCTTAACAGCGGGGTTAACGACAAACCATAAAAAATCTTCAATGACAATTCCGGAGAAATACGCGCTTATTAGGATGCCGAACAGTTCCAAATCCCATCCATGAGTCACGAGAGGGAGAGAAATCAATAAGGGAAATGTTATCCAAAATAAAAAGAAGTGATACGCTGAAAAAACAAATGTCTTACCGATGCGTATTTTCCATCCTTCTTTACGATAATTCCACGGATAGCGTCCTTCAACGTAGGACTCCCAAAACGCTGTGGCAAGCATCGCCAGATAAACCCAAAGAAAAATAAGTGATACATTCATAAAAGTATTATAGCATACAAAATGGAAATATGAGAGATGAGGTATCTCTATGACAGATAAGTAATAAATCTATGGCGCAATTATTTGATCAAATGATAACGGTACAGATCATCAGTTTAACTGAAAAAGGCTATGGTGAAGGCGAATGGGACGGACGAACCGTTCGGGTTTTGGGAGCATTGCCCGGGGAAACGGTGACTGCCGTATTGTTTCGCAAGACCAAAGGTGTGTGGTACGGACGCGCGGAAGAGGTGATAGAGGTATCTCCCCATCGGACGGAAGCTATTGAAGATCATTATCAATCGTGTTCCCCGTGGCAGATTTTGGCGTTAGAAGAAGAATGTCGGATAAAGCAAGACCATATTCAAAGCTACTTTGCGAAGGAAGGTGTAAACTTGGAAACACCCGAAATCGTACCATCTGCAAATACATTTCGGTACCGAAATAAATTGGAGTTCAGTTTTTACGTGGATGAAGCGGGAGAGCTACAATTGGCCTTCAATAAACGGGGGAGCAAAAAAGGGAAATCCCCTGTAGAAGGGTGTGTGTTAGCTCCCGAGGTGATGAATGAAGCGGTGCGCGGTCTGCGAGATATACTGCGTAAGCAAAATGTTCCCAAATATGCTCTGAAGACTTTGCAAGTGCGGTATTCATTTACTGAGCAGAGCGTAATTCTTATGCTGTTTATAACCAATCCCGAGTATATTTCAACTGAACAAGAGTATCTTGCTCATCTTCCCGATGAGGTAGCGGGAGTGCACCTGTTCTATTCCGATTCGCGCTCACCCGCTTCCACATTTACCGAGCATCTCATGAGCGAGAGCGCGTGGGACCTTGAAGAGGATTTGGGAGATGTGCGTGTCTTGTACCCCGCCCACGGCTTTTTCCAGGTGAATCCGTCGGCGTTTAAGCAGGCATTGAATGATATTCGGTCGTATATCAGTCGGGTGGATGCTCAGTCTGTTCTTGATCTATATGCCGGAGTCGGCGCGTTGAGTGTGCCGTTGGCTGTGGATGGGTTTTCTGTAACGGGTGTGGAGATTTTTCCCGAGGCCAAAACGTATGCCGAAGCCAACGCAAGGAAGAATGGCGTTGCCTTTACTGACTTCCGAGAAGAAAAGGCAGAGGTGGCAGTCAAAGAGATACTTGAAGGCCAAGACGTGCTTCTGTTGGATCCGCCTCGTTCCGGGCTTCATCCGAAGATTCTCAAACGCATTCGTGAGTACGAACCTCCATATATCGTGTATCTTTCGTGCAATCCGAAAACGCAAGCCAAAGACATTGCCGCCATGCCGGAAAACTACGAGATAACATTTACGCGCGCCTATAATTTTTACCCGCACACTCCGCACGTGGAGCATTTGGTGTGTTTGGAGCGGCGGTGAAGAAATACCGCAGTCTACAATAAAAAATGACACATAGGGTAAGATGGAAAGAGAAACGATAAGATTCTCACCTATGTGTCATCTTTTTTGACAGATTGCGAGGTGTTTCCCAAACTCCTGAAGGTACGGTATGATGAGAATACAGAGTTTGTATTCGAAAAACAGAAACAGAGGGTATGACCACGTTGGAGACCAATATTTTTGCCACGATTGAGTATTTCGACCTCTTGAACAAGCCGTTAACCGCGACC
>JAHEOE010000092.1 GCA_018609785.1 Minisyncoccota bacterium
ATTCTTCCCTTTCTCGGAGATTCACGCTACAATACACATAACGAACGTAAAATTAATATAACGATCTATGGCCTCTATCTTCACCAAAATTCTCAATAAAGAAATCGACGGACATGTAATAACCGAGACGGAAAGATTCTTTGCCATTCTCGATAAGTTCCCCACCCAACCGGGGCACACGTTAGTTATTCCCAAGGAAGAGACGGACTATATCTTTGATCTGGATGATGATACCTATCAGAAATTGTGGCAGGAGGTTCGTCGAGTAGCTCGGGCGATTGAACGAGTTACCGGTGTCCAAAAAGTCGGCATTAAGGTGGAAGGATTGGAGATTCGGCACGTGCACGTACATCTAATCCCTATTAATAAAGCGGCTGACTTTAACGGTACGGTTTCGGTCCCCGAAGAAGAACAAGCTCGGATGCGTGATCGAATCGCGAATGAGTTACATTAATAACGCAAAAGCCGGGTATGGGACAAAAGAAAACACGGAAAAAGAATACTGCAAAATTGGAACGAAGTCCTGAAGTTTGGCAAACGGTTTGGGGGATTGTCATCCTCGGGGTCGGTCTGGCTTTGGGATTAAGCCTTATCCGTCCGGAAGGAGCGGTCGGTACCCAAGTGAGTACTCTGCTTGAGCGTACGTTTGGTATCGGACGAGTGGTTGTTCCTGTGTTTGTATTGGGGGCCGGTGTGGGGCTCTTGCGTAAGACCAATCCCTTGGGCTGGCTTTCTTTTGGGTTATATGTCGGGATCTTTTCCATTCTTCTCGGGATTGTGCATCTGTTTGTGAGAGCGCCTCTGGTATGGGAGCAAGCGTTTGTCCCTCAGGGCGGCGGTTTTGTTGGCGGTCTTATAGCCGGTGCCGGTGTGTGGGGACTTGGCGTATGGGGAGCGACGATCCTTTTAATTACGCTTTTTGTGGCGCTTCTTGTGATTATTTTTAACATTTCGTTCTCGATTGATCCGTTGTGGGATAAGCTGACGGCGCGTATTCGGCGTTCGTCTTCCCAATCTTCTTCTCAACCGAGTGGTTCCGGTGCACAGACATCTCCCGTTTATCCCGAACAGACGGAAAAAGAATCCGGCGAAAAACCGGATACGCAATCTACCGAATCGTCGGTATCAGAGACCAAAGAAGAGCCGGTTTCTTCCGGCGGAGGCGGGAGTGTTCCCGTAAGCTTTCCGCACTATGACGGTCCTTCGCTTGATTTATTGGAACCACTTAAAGCATCCGATGAGCCCGACAGCGGTAATTTGGAAGAGAAGAAGGAGACCATTCAATCGACCTTGCGTAACTTTGGCATTGAAGTGGAAATGGGCGAGGTTCATCAAGGGCCGACGGTGACCCGGTATCTTTTGCGACCGGTGAATGCCGTTAAACTTTCACGTATTACCGCGCTTCAAAACGATATCGCGCTTTCGTTGGCAGCGGCAAATATTCGAATTGAAGCTCCGGTTCCCGGGTACTCCTACGCGGGGATTGAAGTACCCAATGTGAAACGCGCCGTTCTGAGGCTGCGCGCGCTTTTGGAGTCCGAACCCTATCAGGGGGGAGAGATGGATCTGCCGTTGGCATTGGGAAAGAATATTATGAACGAGCCCGTGGTAGTGGGGTTGGAAAAAATGCCGCATCTTCTGATGGGAGGAACAACAGGTTCGGGGAAGTCCATGCAACTTCATTCCATGATTTTGAGTTTGCTTTACAGTAATTCTCCCGAAACGTTGCGTCTTATCTTTGTGGATCCGAAGCGCGTGGAGCTTTCCATGTATAATAATATTCCTCATCTTCTGACTCCGGTTATTGTGGAGGAGGAAAAGGTGGTCAACGCCCTTAACTGGTGTGTGCAAGAAATGGAACGACGGTATCAAATCGTGGCGTCGGTTGGGTGCCGGGATATCGGCGCTTATAATGAGTACGTCAAATCGGGTCGTCTGGTGGAGACTCCGAATGGCGAAGAAGAATATGAGCCTTTGCCCTATATTGTCGTTGTTATTGACGAACTTGCGGATCTGATGCATTCACGTAAAAAAGAGGTTGAAGCGCCGATTGTGAGTATTGCCGCCAAAGCGCGCGCCGTGGGTATTCATCTGATTTTAGCCACTCAACGTCCGTCCGTGGATGTGGTAACCGGGCTTATTAAAGCCAATTTCCCCGCGCGTATCGGTCTTAAAGTGGCGTCCAATCCGGATTCCCGTACCATTCTGGATGCGTCCGGAGGAGAACATCTGTTGGGGAACGGAGATATGCTGTTCAGCGGTTCGGATATCGGACAGTTACAGCGTATTCAGGGCGCGTATGTTTCAAGTAAAGAGATGAATGATGTCATAGAAGCTGTCAAGCGGAGCGGACCGCCGACGTTTGATCCCAATGTGGTGGAATCAAACCAGCCGGGCGGCGGACGAGGTCTTGCCGGTACTGAAAGCGGGGGAGGAGATGCCAAATTTGATGAGGCCAAGGAAATTGTGGTTGCGTCTCAAAAAGCATCGGCGTCTTATATTCAACGTCGTTTGCAAGTGGGGTATTCACGCGCGGCCCGTATTGTGGATGAGCTGGAAGAAGCGGGAATTGTCGGGCCCGATCGAGGATCCAAACCGCGTGAAGTGTTAGTTAGCAGTCTGGAAGAAGAGGACGTATGAGTGAGCGTCGAATTTCCATTGCTCGGGTCGTGGCGAAGTATCGTCAACGCAAAAATCTTTCGTATGAGGAGTTGGCGGATATGTTGAATGTGTCCGAGACTTGTTTGCGGGATCTGGAGGAAGGACGACTTACGACGTATTCGTTGGAGGAACTCAGACGAGTTCTCAAGCGGTTTGCGTATGTTTGCGATCTGGATTTTACTCGAGTTTTGGAGCTTTGTGAAAAAGAATATCAAGAACACCGGGAAAACGAAGCTTCCCAAGTTCGGTCTGCTGTGTGGCTTACACCTCGGTTATTGCGGTATCTCGCTTTGGGAGGGGTAGCTTTGGTAATAGTGGGGTATGTGAGTATTCAGGCGTATACATTTGCGCGCCGGCCCGCTTTGCAATTATCCTCTCCCGATCGGTTTGAGACGGTTCAAAACGCTTCATATACGTTGGACGGGTCGCTCAATCCGGACCATACGTTGAACGTAAACGGCTCCCGTGTTAAAGTATCTTCCAAGGGAACCTTTGAATTACAGTTTCGGTTACAGGCGGGATACAATACATTACGTCTTCTTGTGGAAAAACCGAGCGGACAAACTCAAACCAAGACCAAAATTATTTACTATGAACAAGCCTGACACCACCATATCTGCCATTTATGGTTACGAAATACTTGATTCCCGCGGGAATCCCACTGTGGCCGCGGTGGTAAGTTTAGCCGACGGAAGTCAAGGAAAAGCCTATGTCCCCTCTGGAGCGTCCACCGGGACGTATGAAGCGGTTGAACTGCGTGATAAAGATTCCGAGCGGTACGACGGCAAGGGGGTGCAAACTGCGGTTAGAACAGTGAATACAACCATTGCCGATACTTTGAGGGGAACGGATGCTGCTTATCAAGAAAATCTGGATAAGACCCTTATTGATCTGGATGGAACTTCCAATAAAGAACGACTGGGAGCGAATGCCATCCTGGGAGTGTCATTAGCTTCCGCGCGCGCCACAGCTCACGCAGTCGGTAAAGAACTCTATGAACATCTTCATGAACTGTATATCAATTCTTACGGGCCTGTTTCGATAACCATGCCGCAACCGGCGTTGAACGTCATTAACGGCGGTGAACACGCGGACTCGGGACTTGACGTACAGGAGTTTATGATTCTTCCGCAACGCAAAGAAATCAGGGAAAATCTTCGTATCGCGGCGGAGAGTTATCACGCGCTCAAGAGATTGTTGGTCGAACGCGGGTATCAGATCGGTGTCGGAGATGAAGGCGGGTTTGCGCCTCGTTTGGAAACGCCGAAAGAAGCGTTGGATCTTCTGAAGGAAGCGATAAAAATCGCCGGACATATTCCGGGGACGGACGTTACGTTCGGACTTGATGTGGCCGCCGGTGAATTCTATGAGGGAGAAGAGAGCTATAGATTTCAGGGAGAGCGGGTGAGTTCCGAATATTTGGCACAGGTGTATGACACATGGTTTGCCGACTATCCGTTGGAGACTATTGAAGATCCGTTCGCTGAAGATGATACGCATGCTTGGCAGAGATTTCGGGCCAACCTCCCGGAGGGAATAGGTCTCATCGGAGATGATTTATTGGTCACCAACACCTCTCGTATTCAAATGGGTATTGAGCAAGGGTTGGCGAACGGGCTTTTGGTTAAACCCAACCAAGTGGGAACTCTTTCGGAGACGTTCGCGGCAATCGCACGTGTTTATCGGGAAGGTTGGGACATTATGGTTTCTCATCGTAGCGGGGAAACGAGTGATACGTTCATTGCCGACTTGGCGGTGGCCGTTGGCGCGCGGCGGATCAAGAGCGGCGCTCCCGCTCGCGGTGAACGAACGGCGAAATATAACCGTCTTCTCGAAATCGAATATAAAAATTAATACCAACTATTTTATGAGTGAAGAACAAAATCAATCTCAACCCCAATCCACGGAGCAATTTTTGATTCTTGTTGTGGATGATGATGAGTTTATTCGAAATATGTATACCGAACGTCTGGAACAGGAACCCGACTTTCGGGTGCGTACGGCCGATGACGGCCTGGAAGCTTTGCAAATTATGACCGAAAAAGAACAACCGGATCTGGTATTTACGGGGATTATTATGCCGCGTATGAACGGATTTCAGTTGATTGAGGCGATGCAAGAACGAGTGCGCTTGGCCAACATTCCGGTCATGATTTCCAGCCACATGGGGCGTCAGAAAGACAAAGAGCAGGCGGATGCGTTGGGGATCAAACACTTTATCGTACGTGAGCAGACTACGCCCAATCAAGTGGTGGATATTATGCATGACGAACTGGTCAGGCGAGGAGATACGTATATTTTGCGGATCGATCCCGAATTCGGAGACTATAAGAAGTTTGTGAATGATCAATTTCCGACCGGTGCGTGTAGTGAGTGTGAGCAAAAGCATAAACTTCCCATTGAGCTTCGGTTGGTGGGTAAAGATCCTGAATACCGTTACGCGGTCAATGTGCGGTGTGATAAATGCCGTGGTTAGGAACAATATATGGGAAAAACTTGGGACATAAAAAATCCTGCCATTACGGAACTGAAAGATGCCTTTCCCGAAGTGCCCGATTGGGTATTACAACTGTTGGCGAATCGCGGGTTCGGAGTAAAAGACGATCTGCATGCGTTTCTTTCTTCCGAGTACGAGCATATTCATGATCCGTTTCTTATGGCGGATATGAAGCAAGCCGTTAAACGAGTGTTAACCGCGATCAAGGAACGGGAACAGGTGATGGTCCTGGGAGATTACGATGCCGACGGGGTGAGCGGGGCTACCATTGTCTTTCATATGATTGCCGAGCTGACTCCGCTTTTGACTACTTCCGAGACGTCTCAGTTTATGCCCGGAGCGGATCGGGATGATTCTCGTCTGGTGCCGTATATTCCCGATCGGACGCAAGAGGGGTATGGGGTGAGTGATCAAGCGGTGGAATACGCCTTTCAAAATGGGGTAAATGTTCTGATTACCATTGACTGCGGAGTGTCCAATCATGATCGGCTGAAATTTTTGAAAGAGCACGGGGTGGATGTGATTGTTCTGGATCATCATTCCATTCCCGAGACTTTGCCTGAAGCGCATTCGCTTTTGATTCCCAAACGCGCCGATGATCCGTATCCTTTTGAAGAGCTTTGCGGCGCGGGACTGGCGTTTAAGTTCGCCCATGCGTTGGTCAGTGAAGCCCGTTTCCAAGGCCTGTCCGATCGGCTTCCCGAAGGGTATGAGAAGTGGTATCTTGACTTTGCCGCAATTGGAACGGTGGGGGATATGGTTCCGTTGCGAGGGGAAAATCGTATTTTGGTTACATATGGGCTTTATGTTCTTTCCAAAACGAAAAACAGCGGTCTCAGGGAGCTTCTTCGGCAGATGGATATTCAGACGGTGGTACGTCAAGACTCCAAAGAGCGTACGACAGATGAAGAAATTACCGTGCACACAGTAGGGTTTGAGATCGCGCCGCGTATTAATGCGGCCGGGCGTATTGACCATGCCAATCGGGCATTTGAACTGTTCCGGGCCCGTACGCGGGAGGAAGTCGAACCTTTGGCTCAAAAACTTACCGAACTGAACGCCGAACGGAAAGAACTCACCGAGCGTGTTGTTCGAGAAGTGGAAGAACGGTTGCGAGAAAAGGGAGATTTTGCCGATCGGGTCAAACTTGTTTTTGAGGGAGACAAAAATTGGCCGATCGGTGTTTTGGGAATTGCCGCTTCGCGTCTTATGGATACCTATTATCGACCGGTTGTGCTTTATCAGGTCGGTGAAGAATATAATACCGCCTCTGCGCGTAGTATTCCCGGATTTCATATGGCCGAAGCCATTCAGAGCGTAATGCCGCATCTTGAAGCGGGCGGCGGACACGCTCAGGCGGGAGGTATGAGTTTTCAACCCAATAAAACAGAAACGATTAAAGATCAATTACAGACACGGGCGGATCAGTATTTGGACAAAGATGCGTTAACGCCTCGAATTGTAGCAGATGCCGAAGTAAAAGCGGAGGATGTCACTTGGGAGCTGTATGATCTTGTGAATTGGCTTGCTCCGTTTGGGATGGGCAATCCCACACCCGTTTTTGTTCTCCGTAAGCTTCGTATTGAGCGGATTAAACTTGTGGGGTCGGATAAAAATCATGTGAAGGTGGAATTCAAGTCCCAGCAACACCAAGGCCAGCCCATTGACTTTCAGGCGATCGGGTTTAATTTGGCTGATACCGCCGCGGATCTTTTTGAAAATGAGATTGTGGACGTGGCATTTAAGTTGGATGTCAATGAGTGGCGAGATAAGCGAGAATTGCAGCTAAAGCTTCTGGATATCAGACATGAAGCGTAAGCGGATATTATCCGTATTGAGATGACGTTTAGAAGCCATTTCAAAAACATTCAACATTCTTTCAGTCTCGCTATCATACGCATATGAAGGTGACAGAGCGTATGAACGAATTTTGGGTATGGTAGGCCGTAGGCATTAAATGCCAGTGAATACGTCTCTGTCGCCTTCATATGGATCTAACCTTAATAACTTTGAGATGGGCTCTAGAGATGATCTCAAAATTCTTGCGATTCTCTATCATCCTCATATAAAGAAAGTCGATGAACGAAATTTTCGGGTGCTGATCATACTCTTTACAATGTGTGTCAGGCGGCGTATGATACAGGCGACCCCGAATGCGTCACTCCGATCGGATATCGATCGGTGAGGAAAGTCCGGACACCGGTCGGCCCGCCTCCGGGTGGCAACCGATCAATGGCAGTGGGTAACGCCCACCCTTCGGTCCTCTCCGAAGCGGGAGAAGTATCGCAGAAACAAGACATTGGAGGTCCGTCCTCCTCTAAGGTGAAACGTGAGAAACCCTGCCCGGTGCAAGGCCGCATCCCCGACAAACACAGAGAAGGGGAGGAGCCGCTCATGATTGTCATGGCAACATGGCAACCAGATATATGACGCATCTCTGACAGAATCCGGCTTATACGGGGGAATG
>JAHEOE010000093.1 GCA_018609785.1 Minisyncoccota bacterium
AGCTTCATTCCAATCAACTACTCTCCCCATCTCATCCTGTCGTGATAGTCTCAGCGATTAGGCCGAAGTCATGCGATTCTTCTGCTTATCCGAATACGGATGGTTGGGCAACTCACTTTCGACACCCAGTTGATCCAGCGCACCGATTTTCTTTGAGACCGGTTCGTTAGGTTCGAACTCGGGTCAGAATGGTTTCAGATCCAACACACTCTACGCCCACTTCCAGTTGGTAATATGATTTCATCAAATCCAAGAGCTAAAACAAGTAAATCGGCAAAAGAGGTCGTCTGAAGCACTTACCGTGCTTCGTCGACCCCGTAGATTTCGACACCGAGATCAAGCAACTCAAGCACTCGGAACGGAACGTCAACGTTCTCTGGGAGCACTCGTTTACCATCAATACGGCTGACGAGCATATTCTCAAATCGCTGGAGGACACGTCGGCCGGTGGGCCGATATGTCGTCGGCCCACCGGCCAACTCCATCGGCTCATCCGCATCTGCAAGCGCGAGGCGAGCACGTCGTTCAATCACCGAATACACCAACAACGCCATGATCAGCACGTAGCCCAATGCTTCAATCCGCTGTTCGTTCTTCAGAAAGATTGCTCCGACGCGCTTCGGATCTTTCACCACGGGAAAGCCTTGTTCAACCGTTGTCTGCTGTTTGTACTCTTCGAGAACACGTTTCGCTGGCCACTCTGTGTCATCATCAATGCTCGTGACCAGTACGTAGCAACTCTCTCGTTGCTTGTATGTCCTGATTGCCGCCGCGTCCCGCTGGACGCTGGCGGCAATTGTGTACACCGTTCCGTACGGTTCCCAGTCTTTCGGTGGCCTCCCTGGCTTATCACGACTCTTCTTTCGCTCGGTTTCACCGACTTCTGCGTCGATCTCGAACCACTCGTGTTGATGATCGTCGAGCCACATCTCCAGTTCCTGTTTTGCGTCACGCTCACATGCGAAGACGCGGTCGGAGAGTTCCTCGACCGCGTCTTCGAGTTCTTCCTCGGCTGTGTCAACTTCCTTGTCGATGCGTTTCTCGCTTCGTCCGTCGATTGTCGACGGTTTCACCACGATACAGCGCATTTCCTGGTCAGAGATTATCTCAGTAAACTCCTGAATCTCGTGGGTGACGGCGTCTTCACGTCGTGCGACTGAACCAATGTCTTGCCAATTATTCTGTTCCCACGCGCGGTCGATGAGCTCATCGACCGCTGCGTAAATACCTGGAAGACGAGAGATGATGGGCAGATTCTGCTGTTGTGCTCTGGCAAGATTTTCGCCAGTGACAACCTTGCTGTCTGCGACATAGACGATCGATTCGTCAGTGGGCAAGTACTGACGAATCTCGCTGATGAGTTCCTTGTTCCAGGTGGAGTCTGAGCCGTTTCCGTCAAATATCTCACCAACAACAGGGACGCCGCGGTGATTAACGCCGAGGCCAATGTTGAACTGTTTGAGTTGGCGGTTGCCGTCACGGCTGTATCCTTTGGCTATGTTGAGGCTGTCTTGGTCGCCATCTTGTTCATATTTACCGTGGAGAGACTTGGAGGTGGTGTCGGCGTGGACAACACCGATGTCCACGCCTTCGGTTGTGATGGCTTTTGCAATGACAGAATTGAGAACTGTGCGTGGATTAGCGTCTGCGATTTTGTCAAGAGCCCAGCCAAATCGGCGGTCGTAGAGGTCTTCTGGAGAGATATCGTCGCCAAAGAGATTTTCTGGATCCTTGTCTTGGAAGAACTCAGACAGCCGATACATCGGCTGTCCTTCAGTGAGGAAATTCATGACAAGGCCTGCAGTGAGTGTGCCTGGCGAGATCTCCGCCTGCTTGTTGTCCCACTCAACAGTGTCGTTAACGACTTCGATCAAGCCACACTCCTGGCAAATTGCGTTAATCACCGGCAGTGGCCCGGGTGCAAAGTTCTCTAGTTTCGTCACTGGCGAAAGATTCGTCAACGAAGAGTTAGAATCTCACGGTTGCGTCGAAAAAGCGGTAGGTGAAGCATCCGGGTGTCGAAAGTGAGTTGAATATTTACAGCAAACCATTGTCCCGTAGTTACTACTGTTCCATTGAGGATATACAATAAATGCGGTCGCTTTCCTTCCTGTGATTACCCATGATCCATGCTAAATTTACAACACGGGATATCGAGAAAACATAACAGTTGTCTACAATTACTAGAATAGTGTTATTAACGAATTCGCGTTCACCTTATTTCGAGAACAACCACAGTCAGTCCGAAATCTGCCGTCCATGGATTACGTACACATCGTTGTATATTTACAATATCCCTGATCAAACCCTCTTCCTGCGGTTTCCAGACAATCATGGGATATTTCTATAGATTAACAATCGCCGTTTTAGTGATGGTCGTATCGAGCCTTTCTCAACTGCTTCTATCCTCGAACAAATCCGCCGATTTACCCCATTCCCGTCAAGCGATTCCAACCAGACCATGGCAGATTTCTATGGAAATTTTGCCCTTTCGCATCACGATCGAATTTCGAGCGATTTTATCGCGCAGATTCTCAGGCCTTTAGAAACTGCGAGGTTTCTTCTCTACCTGTGAAAGGCAAAACTCACAGTTCTATACCCCCTCAAAATCTCCTTAGGGGGTATACCTAATAGATTGGTGTGGGAGATTTACTCCCCGTGACTGTGAGTTCATGCGCCCGGAGGGCTACCACTTGCAAGTGGCCATCTGTTAGCCTGGTTGGATAATAGTATTAGGTTTTTGATATAGCAAACAACGGAACTCATGAGTTATGTTACGTGGATAATCTGAGTGGTGCTGTGGAAGCGATTCAGCATTCTTCTAAAGAAGCGATAGTTGACTCTGCAGAGATCCGGTCGTATGATATGAATAGTCGTTCAATCACATATGAAAGATGATAGATTCTGGAAAATCTTCCTGGAACAGTAAGTATACTCTTTCAACCAAAGGGGTCGGATAGGCTGTACCAGAGATTCCCTCTCGATGTAGACAGTCTTGCACTGTGGGCCAAGACATTACCAGTAGTTGATAATACGGTTTCTTTATTCAGAAATGTGGTTGAAATCATGTCCTAATCCAAACGATTATATCTATTCCCACACGAAGTGGGAATATGACGAAGGTGGATTCAAAGGGGCGAATTGTTCTGCCGCAGGAAGTCCGAGAACGACTCGGTATTACTCCGGGAACAGAGGTCGATGTCCGCGAAGAAAACGGGAA
>JAHEOE010000094.1 GCA_018609785.1 Minisyncoccota bacterium
CAATAGCCTGTAGTACCTTCTCACTTTGATCTTCGTTAAAATAAACTACTACTTTATCACTTCGGTATGCCGACGTATCCGGCGAAGACACACTGACCTTTGTTGAGACATTTTCCACGTCCGCTTCTTTCAAAGCTTCAATCAACTGAGGAAATCGTTCATGTACGTTTTCTTGAGAAAGATTAATATATATACGCCCTATTGGATTTGAAGAATCTTGCTTATCCACCCCTCCCTTTATATCAGTTTTAAGCCATGACTCACCACGCAAATAGAAACCTTCAAAAGGTCCTTCTTTCGTTGTTGCTTCCACCCGTTCTTCATATCCCAAACCTTTTAATTGCTGCTCCAAATTTTCTATATTCTCGTCGTGACTCTCACTTAATTGCTGAAGTCGTTCTTCTGTGATATTGGGACTGGTTTGATTATAGAAATCATCATAAAAACTACTGTAATTCCGATAACCTTCCGGCTCTTGTTGATACAAATCTTTACTGAATTCTAAAAACTTCTCCAACGCCTCGGCCGTATATTCCTCTTTGTACTCCAATTCGTTTGACTCTTGTTCCGGTTCAGTTGGTAGTTGTTCCTGTGGGGATTCTCCTTCAAAAGTATTCATAGATTCGGTGTTAGATTCTGTATTGGTATTTTCACTCTTTTCCGAAGAAAATGCACTCGACATTTCTGAATCCTCATCATCTCTGTTGGCAGATTCTTCTTCTACCTTGTACCACTGCCCTTTATTAACCTCCTCGTTAAATTTTGTTACCGGCTTCTGCACTTGGTTATCATCTTTTTCACTCTTTAAAATGACTGTATGGTCTCCTTTAAACTTACCTTTTTCGTGATATATTACGCTTTGGACAGAAAACGTATTCCCCTCTCCCGTATTTTTAAATGTAGATCCTTCGGGATATATCCATTGCCAATATGCTAATTCATTTTCAAAGTCTTTAACAGTCAATTCAGCTTCGCTGCCTACATCTGGCTGATTTTCTACGAAAGAAGATTCACCTCTTGGTTTCCATTTCCTTTCTTCTTGATATTCTTCCTTAGCTTTCGACGATGGGCCGAATTCATTCATAAAATTTTGTTTTCCCTGCTGTATTTTAATATACCACCTCAGGTTCTATCAACCAAAACTCTCCCAAATAAAAAAGACCCTCTTGTCTCACCGTAGCGTGACCAAGAAGGCCTTTTTTTCAGAAAGAAAACCAGAAAAATTAACAGGCGTCTCCTTCTTTCGCTTGCTCGGAAGCCGTTTCGTTTTCTCCCGTTTGCTCGGCCTGTTCCAAGGCTTCGGCTACGGAAGATTTGTCAAACCCGACGATGAGCTGTCCGTTAATGTCAATAACCGGAACGCCCATCTGACCGCTCTTCTCAATCATTTCGGATCGTTTCTCTTCGTTTTCAGACACATCGTATTCCGTGTAGTCAATATCGTTTTCCTGGAAGTATTGCTTCGCCATCTTACAGTACTGGCATGTCGGAGTGGTATAAATAGTTACCGCCATATTCAAATGATTATCTTTACACTCTTCATTATACCTCTGAACACTCGTTCAGACAATAATTACGGCAAGAGCGAGTCAATACGCGACTGAAAGCGACTATAGGGCTGAGCGCCCACCAAGAGCTTACCTGTGAAGGTTCCGTCCTCCACCGTACCGATGGCAAAACTGGGCGTGCCGCGAACTCCCTGTTCTTTGGCCAGACTGTTATCCTTGGTAACCGCTTCTTCGGTTTCTTTGTTGTCAAGGCAAGAGGCAAAGGCTTCCGCGTCCACGCCGGTTTTCTCGGCAAGGGTTTTCATGGTTTCCTTTTTGCCGGCACTGTCTTGATTTTCAAACATCCGCTTGGTGTAGTCATAGAAGGCTTCGTCACCTTGCAACGAATAGACACACTGTGCGGCGATCGAACGGGTAGTAGCCGTAGGATGAAGCTGGTCCACCGGCCGATGCTTAAAGACAAACCGGACATCACCGGTCTCGACATAGTCGGAGACTATCTGCGGAAACGTCTGTTCGTGGAATTTCTTACAGAACGGACACCCGTAGTCACTGAACTCCACAATCGTAACCGGCGCATCCGTCTCTCCGAGACTCGGATCGTTTTCTTCGATGTCAAACGAGACTTCTTTTTGCTCTTGCTGTTGATTCTGTTGCCCTTGGGGATTTTGCGCTTGCGGTTGGGAGGGCGCGGAGCCGTTATCCGAGATGACCACCGCTCCGGCGATGAGACCGCCCGCGATGATAATAGACCCGCAGATGGCACCTAAAGAAAGAAAAAACGTATTGGGGTTGAGCATAGATTTCTATATTAGCGCTGACTTACCTGTCGTATTATATCACCTTGCCTCAGACAAAAGAACCCTTCACCTCATATGACACGACATTTGCAACGGTTAAGTACGAGAAGTCCTCTCAAAAATAATCTTTCGGAATATCTATCATACGCATATGAAGGCGACAGAGAGTATGAACGAATTTTGGGTATGGTGGGCCGTAGGCATTAAATGCCAGTGAATACGTCTCTGTCGCCTTCATATAAATCCAATCTTAATAATTTTGAGACGGGCTCTAAATACCACATACTAGAACGCATCTCAAAAGTAGAAAGAACTCCTCCGCCCCTTGCGGGGCACCTCCTCTTTAAAAAGAGGAGGACACAACCTGTTTTCTATTCTTAGAAATGTGGCTAATTGCTGTGTTTTCCTTCTTTTCAAAGGAAACTTCGTCGACACGGCAATCCTTGGGAAATAGGAACTCGTTAGAGTTCCGTAAAAACCGGAGGTTTTTAGGTGCCCGTCCAAACTTCGAGGGAAAGTGAGGATTTATAGACATATAGCATATTCATAGGAAATAATAACCTTTTGAGATGGCTTCTAAATACCACATACTATATACGAAATACCATTTTCATTACGATACGGCCAACCCAACCAACGCCGCGGCAATCCCGAAAAACAAGCCGGCCATCACGCGTTCCAAAGCTTTGGTCGGGAGTTTGGACGCGACATACGGCGAAATTTGACCGGCAATCACCCCGGCGGGAATGGTCATGACCACAATATTCCACGGAAAGTCTTCCCCGCCCTCTCCCGCTCCGTGCGCGGCCATGATCACATGGATGACGGACGCGATTATGGCGGTTGCCGACACCACGACGTGGCTCGTACCAATCGCGATCCGAATTGGAATATGCGAGAAAAGCATGGAAATAATCCCCAACTCGCCAATGCCAAAGCCAACCGCTCCCTGAAAAAACGCGCCCACGCTGTAGCCCGTAAATCGCTTCATGTATCCGGCCATACTCCGACAGTAATGATACACGGTTCCGTCTTTGGATTGCTTTTCCACCGCCGTGCCGTTCGAATGGCGCCAATCCACCGGTCCGTCGCTTTGCTCTTTTTCCCGATGCTCCAGAAACCGTTCCTCAAACACCAAAAACAAAAAGGAGACGAGCAACAAGCCCGCAATCATCAAAAGCAAAACGACTTCGGGAATAAACGAAGCCAGCAAGACGCCTCCGACCAAAAACGGAAGGGCGGTGGCAATGGTGCGAAGAGCAATCCGAAAATCAACCAAGCCAAACACCACAAACGCAATCGCGGAACTTAAGAGCCCGAACGATTCAGTCATGAGTCCCACTTTCACACTTTCCAAATTGGTCAGCGGATCGGCAACTAACGGAAAAATCAAAATAAAAAACGGGACAAACAGGGCGGCCCCGCTTATCCCTATGGTATTAACGAGTAATGCCATCCCGAACGCAACCGGAAACAGCCACCAAAACTGCAACCAATAGGACACTCCCCCTTCGTTCAAGGCTATAATACTCCCCACCACAGCGGTTACCACCGCCAGGCTGATTGCTCCACGTACATATTCTTCTGTGGACAGGAGCGACTTCATTCCCGCAGCTATGACTTTTTCTCCAAATCCTGAATATAATGGTATGCGCTTAACGCGGCACGTACACCGTCTCCGGCGGAAATATTGTTTTGCTTAAACCGATCATCCGTAATGTCTCCGGCGGCGTAGATACCCGGTTGGGACGTACTTGCGTACTTATGATTGATAACGACTTCGTTCAGCTCGTTAATCTCAACCAAGTCTTCAACAATACCCGAATTGGGGACCGAGCCGATTTCCACGAAAACCCCTTGAACATCCAAATCACCGGTTTCTCCGGTTTCGAGATTTTCGTAACTGACGCCGCTAACCATGGTCTCTCCGCGAATCTCGGTCAGGGTGGCATTGAACATGAAGCCTTCAAAGTTTTCTTTTTCTCGGAGTTGATCCGCAGTCGCCGGATCTCCGTTTAAAGAGTCAGTCCGCTCAACCAGACGAATGGAACTGGCGTAGGGTGCGAGATCAATCGCTGCCTCCAGACCGGCATTTCCGCCGCCGACCACGACCACGTCTTTATCCTTAAAGACCGGCGCGTCACAGGTGGCGCAGAAGGAAACACCACGCCCGTCATATTCGTCTTCACCGGGGATTCCCAACCGTCGCCGTTCGGCACCGGCTCCGACAATGACAGTCTTCGCCCGATACGTTTCCTCTTTATCCGTCTTTACGGTAAAGATCGGATACGCTTCCCCGTCTTCTTTACTGACGTCGGTCACTTTGGTACTTTCCTGAATTTCCAAATTGTCCTCTTGAGCTTTGACATGCGTTTCGAACTTTTCGGCCAACTCAGCCCCGGTAAGATGCACTTCTCCGAGCCAGTTGTCAATATCGTTACTGTTAATGGACTGTCCGCCGAAGTCCACAGTGATTAACCGCGTACTCATTTTCTTACGCGCCACGTAAACCGCCGCCGCGCATGAGGCGGGACCTCCGCCGATAATAATGGTGTCGTAAATCATATCCGTCAATTTTAGCTTTATTTCTTATATTATATCATACCGATTCCTTACGGCGCGATAGACGGTTGTGAAGACAGGAGTCAGTATTTCGTATATAGTATTTGGTATTTAGAACGTATCTCAAAAGTCTGTTATTTACTATGAATATGCTGTATATCGACGTATCCTCCTTCCCCTTCGGGCTTTTCCTCCTTTAAAAAGGAGGAAAACACAGTAAGATACATTTACATCATAATGTGCTTATAGCAAATCACAACCGTATATCAACCGTGTATCGGGCCGCCAGGCCCATATATCTACTGTGCCCGCAATCGTATATCATGCCCGAGGGCATGATTATATCAACCGTATCCGCTACAGTATATCATACGGCGAACGCATATCTCGTCCCTCTACTCACTACTCACTTCTTCGTCCTTCGGGCCCGCCTCTTCTTCTGTCTGCGGCGGTAACATTCCGCGTTGATAAAGAAACGGCACTCCCAGTCCGACCAGAACGGCAAGGACAATGAGCAACACACCGCCGTTCCCGCTGAGCCACGTATCGGGTTGGACAAGAAGATTAAGCCCGCCTTGAAGAAGAATAAGTTCGGCAATACCAATCACATACGCCAGCAAGTGAGTGCGAAGTACTCCGAAGATCCAAATGAGAGCGATTACCGCGCTAAACACACTCGAGGCGATCAGCAATCCCACCGTTTCCAACGGAAACGCGAAACTTAAGAACGTACCGCCGGGAACGGCAACCAACGCTCCCAAAATAAGAATGGCTATCCACCAGCGACGTACGGTTGTCTTCAGCATTACGGCGAATCCCAATGTAAAGATAAGACTCAACACCAGACCGATAACCGATAGCACGGGTGCAATCGCCGGCACATACGTATCAACAACCCCACTTAACAAAGAGGTATCCGTATCAAACGGCATAAATATACTCCATTTATCGGCGATATATTGCATCGCCTGTCCGTTTGCCATTTCCAAACCGCCTATCACCAACGGAACACCTAACCAGGCAAGCACGGTTTGAATATTCCAACCCCGATCAGCCGAATACAGTTGGGAAAAACCAAAACGCGGCGAAATCCGAGATTTCCATACTCCGAGACCGAACCCGACGGCAACAAACATGAGGAAAGCAAGAAAGCCGATGCGAATGATCTGCCCCACAACAGCAATGCCGATAAACATATTCAGGGAGAGACTGGTGTTGGCACCGCTGGCGAACCCCAACCAAAACTGTGGAAACGCATTCAAGGTAGACAGTACATCAACCGCTACATACAAAACGGCCGCCCATTTTCCGGCACGTGAGTCGAATTCTCCGGAACGCAGACCGGAGAGAACAAACCAGACTCCAACTCCCAAGGCCACAAGGATACCGAGGAGCGAGAGACCAGCTCCGCCGATTTGCCACCCATTCGGCGTTAGATGCTCGCGATTCCATGCTTCGGGCGTTTTAATAAACGGCGAAAATCCATTGACCGTCTGTCCTTCCACCTCAACCGTAAATCCGAGATTCGCATCTTTCACGTTCCAGTCTTCCTCTGTGAAGTGATATGTGAAGATGTGGTCCGTGCGATTTTCGCGTTCCGTTGTCTCCACCCTCTCTTCCGTGATTTGACCGGATGAGATACCACGCTCGGACTCCAAATAAGACAACACCTTTTCTCGCGCTTTTTCTTTCGAAAGATTGCCTCCTTCGGCGGCTTCCGGATATTGCTGATCAACCTTGACGACGTCTCCTTGAGGGGAAACAGTTACGTTTATGGCTCGCTGACTCTCTTCTTTACTATACTGAATGGTCCACGCTTCCTGTTCCCATCCCGTTTTATCAAACGCATTGGTGAAATCTTCCTGTCCTCCAAACCACGCAATATACTTTGCCTTAGTCATAAACCCAGGCTGTTGCCGAAACGCTACTCCGCGGACAAATACCGAAGTATCAACCCCTCGGTCACTCAAATATTTCTCCGCAATTGTTTTCGCTTCGGACAGATTGACGGATATGCCGGTATCTTCGGTCCGTGTGGCTTGTACCCCCGTCCAAACGATTCCGCCCATGGCGATTATAAGCGCAATAACGCTTATAATTTTGCCCCACGACATAGTCCATAAGAAAAAGACACTGCTTTTCGCATTCTCTGACCGGTCCGTATGTTGAGAAGATTCCTGTTGAGACATAGAGAGACGTTAGACTTTTACTGATTCTGAAGAATTTTGGTTACGATACCATATACCGCCGATTATCCACAAAACAAACGGCAAGGCCACGAAAGCAAAACCGATAACGGCATTCAACGTGGCTCCCGTCACCCATAATGCAAATGCCCCCAAGAACGTATTAACCATCGCATGCGAAATAACGGATGCAAGGAGTCCATACCGAAGATAAAGCCATCCCCATGCAGATCCTACAACAGTAAGTTCCACCCCGCGCACATACCATGGCATCTGCGGATAAAACGCATGACCGAATGCCCAAACAGCTGCAGTAAAGACAACAGCAAGGATCGTATATCGCAAAAAGCGTTTATATAAAGAAATACCGAACAAACGGAATACCACCTCTTCAGAAATCCCCGCGGTAATTCCTGTTGCCAGAGCACCCAATACGGGAACATACGTGCCTACAGCATCTGTGGTGGCAATTCTACCCGGCGTCCAGAAATTGGCGTATTCGCTTCCCAATGCGTAATACAAGGTTACAAATCCAATTTCAAAAGCAAACACCACACTCCCGGCCCATAATGCGTTACGAACATGCGCTTTATGAATCCACGAAAAACTTTCCTGTAATGAGGGTAACCGCGGATATGAAATTTTTTGTTGAATATCACCGGCGATTCCAGTCAAAACAGTGAGCAATCCAACCTGAAAAAGAAGCCCCACAAGAGCACCAACTAAGACAATAGCAATGAATATCCCCAGTGCTTGCTCCGTGGGATACTGAAACAGTACTAACGGAAGACTGTTTATACCCTGAAGACTAATAATACCGGCAGAAATCCCTCCTAAGATTAAAGGCCACTTCGATCGAATTGTATCCCGTACATATCCACGTCCGAATATGATAATCGCCGGAATGATAAACAAAATTAAAACAATCCCACGCGCGGTCGTATTCGCTATGCGATTTTTCCCACGCTGGTTCTCAAACTGTGTGGTCCAGGCTTCAGGTACATGAACAAAATACCGGTAGGCCCCCACCTGTTCCTCTTGCATTGTTACTCTAATGCGCTCCGATGCACTTGCTAATGTTACGCCATTCCCAAATTTTTTATTGTCCCGTTCCCAAACAAAGGTGTAATCGGTACGACTGGGGAGACTGTCATCCGTTTCGGAAGAAATTTGTTCCCATTGACCGGAAATGGTATGGGGTGTCTGATTTTCAACAAAAATTTTCGCCTGTTCTTTCGCTTGGTTTTGAGAGACCGAGGAAACATCTCGTTCTTCGGGAATGCGATGCTCGAAACCGGCAATTTCACCTCCCGGAGTATACCTAACTTGATATTCTTCTTTCTGCTGTGGCTGATAAAAACGAACGGCATACTCCCAGATGGGAACACCCGCATTTGCCAAAACACCCGTTTTTTCCTTTCCCAATGTGCGCTCCAAATATGCTTGTACTTGGGAACGACTTTTCAATTTCGCCGCCGATCTATATTCGGAAACGGATGAGTCTCGATTGATTTCCACAAACTGCTTGGCCTGCTCTTTCACCTGACTATGAGAAACGTCGAAATCGACATTATAAATTCCAAATGCACTATCTCTCCATTGACTCGCGGCTATAAGGGACCCAATTGCCAACAGCGTTACCACTATTGTTACGACGCGGGAAGACATAATAAAAAAATGGGTTAACTTTTTGTGAGTCTACCACACCCTCTGTTATACGTCAAAATATTTTAGAGCCCATCTCAAAATTGTTAAGGTTGGAAGTGTCTAAAGGCGACAGAGACGTATTCACTGCCATTAACGCCTACGGCCTAACCATACCCAAAATTCGTTCATACACTCTGCCGCCTTCATATGCGTATGATAGATATTTTGAAAGAATATTTTTGAGATACATTCTAGCATTTGATCTGTTGTAGATGTGTCGGTGGGCAAGGAGGGACTTGAACCCTCATGAGAGCGAGTCTCACTAGCCCCTGAAGCTAGCGCGTCTACCAATTCCGCCACTTGCCCGTGACAAGCCGAGTCACACCCGGCTCGCACTTATTGCTCGTACGCCTCGTCAATCTTGGCCGCCATGATAAAGTCATTCTCGGAAAGGCCGCCGATGGCGTGCGTGGAGAGATGCACCACCGCTTTGCCGAAACTCAATTCGATATCCGGATGATGCCCTTCGGACTCGGCAATCTCTCCGACGGTATTCACAAATTCCAATGCCTCGGCAAAGTTTTCAAACGAAAACTCCCGTGTGATCCACACATTGTCTTCAGAGACGTTCCATTCCTCGTTTACGTGTGTTTTGAACGCTTGAACGTCGCTCGCGGTCAGCGGGTCTTCGTAGCCTTCGCAGGCTTGGCATTTTTTTTGGGTAAGGTCTTCACTCATAGAAGAACGGTTAGGTATTACACGCGTAGTTTAGCATGTTTTCCCCAAGGTTCGCAATTTTGCTATACTGGAGATATGCTCTCAATTCCTCACCCCCGAGTATTTGTATATGGAATCTTTTTCATTCTCCTCATAGCCCTTCTGTGGGGCGGAGGCGTATATGTCGGCTGGGAGATAGACGAAGTCATGGAAACCGCCAAAAGCCATAAGTGGCAGGGAGCGTTTGTGTACGTAAGCTTTTTGGCAAGCTCGGTCTTTCTTGCTCCGCTCTCTTCCCTCCCCCTTCTTCCGTTTGCCGCTGAAATATGGGGAATAGCAATGGGAACCGCACTCAGTGTCCTCGGTTGGTGGCTGGGAGCGATGATTGCATTTATGCTTGCCCGCCTTCTGGGGCGTCCGCTTTTGGAGAGGTTGACACCCTTGGATACGCTTACTCGGTGGGAGCAATCCCTTCCCGCTGATATAACTTTTTGGGGGATTGTTATTCTGCGTCTTATATTGCCGGTGGAAATCCCGAGTTTCGCTTTGGCATTTATCAAGTCGCTTTCTTTTCGTATCTATGCACTGGCGACGCTTGTCGGAATCATTCCGTTCGCGTTCTTGTGGGTAGCATTTGGTCGAGCGGTATTCGCACAGAATTGGGTTTTGGTTACGGTTATCGGCCTGATTTTGGTTTTAGCCACCTACATTACGTACAGGCTTCGCAAGCTTCACCTCAACCAAAGTAATGATGATTCTTGAACATATAGTCATATCTCGTGATATACTAAAGACAGTGAAAGTAACTATATATCTATGAAACTCGCCTTCATCGGACTCGGCAAAATGGGAAGCGCCATGACGCGCCGTCTCCTCAATCACGGACACGAAGTCGCAGTCTACGACCTCAATCAAGAAGCTATTGATGAAGCG
>JAHEOE010000095.1 GCA_018609785.1 Minisyncoccota bacterium
GCCTCTGTTAATTTATCACATATGTTCAATGACGCAAAACCATCGTTTCACCACCGTCTTTTCTGCATACATTTGCGTAAAATCTATGAATTTACTATAATGTGTATGTTTAATCGTTAGGATGGAATGGTGGTGACTATAGTTTAATGGTCAAAACACCGGATTGTGGCTCCGGCGATATGGGTTCAATTCCCGTTAGTCACCCCAATCCATCGTAACCTGTGTATTCATGCCTCTTCTTCAATTGGAAAACGTTTCCAAATCGTATGCCAATCATGAAGCGTTGTCGGATGTTTCCTTTTCCATTCCCCAAGGCACGATTTACGGGCTCCTCGGTCCCAACGGCGCGGGAAAGACGAGTTTACTTCGGATTGTTACCACCGTCCTCAGAGCTGACGAGGGTACGGTGACGTTCGATGACCATCCGTTAACCGACGCGGATACCAAAGACATCGGCTATCTTCCGGAAGAACGCGGCTTATACACCAAAATGAGCGTCAAAGATAATGTCACCTTCTTCGCCGGCCTTAAAGGAGTGACCAAAGAAGACGCCCTCAACCGACTGGACACGTATTTGAAAGAATTTGAGATGACGCCGTGGAAAGAAGAAGGGGTACAAAATCTCTCCAAAGGCATGCAACAAAAGATTCAGTTTATTATAACCGTCCTTCACGATCCGAAACTCCTGATTCTTGACGAACCGTTTTCGGGCCTCGATCCGTTAAACGCCGACCTCCTTCAACGCAAAGTCAAGAAACTCCGAGACAACGGCACCACCATTATTTTCTCTACGCACCGTATGGAACAGGTGGAATCGTTATGCGAAGATATCTGTCTTATTTCCCAAGGAACCAAACTTATCGAAGGCAAGGTAAAAGACCTCAAGCACCGATTCAAACCGCACCAAGTCCGGCTGGAATTCTCTCAAGAAGTGCCGTCCGCTCTTACCGAAACGTTTTCGGTTATTGAAGCTCCGTCCGAAACCGAACGAATTATTCAACTCCAAGAAACGGAGGATATCCGTCAAGTCATCTCGTTTCTCGCCGCTGAAAACGTACACATCTCTTCCCTCTCGGAAGTGTTTCCGTCTCTGCAAGAAATCTTTGTCCAAAACGTAACCGAAGCAAAGTAATATGCGCAATCTTCGTCTTATTTTCAGTCGCGAATACAAATCCCGCATAACCGATAAATGGTTTTGGGTGGTCACGTTGCTCGGTCCGGTTTTTATCGCTCTTATCGCTATTGTGCCGGGGGTTATTACGTACGTCACTTCCCAATCCGAAACACAAGTGGCGGTTGTTGATAATACAAACACCCTGAAGAAGCCTTTGTCAGAGACGGACACTCCTCTCAACTTCACCTTTCCGGACCGCTCTTCCGAAAATCTCAAAAATACGCTCAAAGAAGATACGTGGGAAGGTATCGTGGTTATTCCTTCGAATGGTATAGAAAAGCCGGATGCCATCTCGTACATTTCGTATTCCAATCCGTCTCTTCCGCAACAGAGTTCTTTAAATACCGCCTTAACAGAGGCAATCAAGACAGTCAGATACGAACAAGCGGGCATTAATCAAGAGAGACTGAAAGAACTTAATCCGGAGGTCTCCGTACAAACTCAACTACTCGGGGATCAAACGGCCTCCTCGGGAGGAGCCGCATATATATTCGGATTTGCCACCGGCTTTATTATGTACGCCATTCTCGTAACGTACGGGAGTATGGTCATGAAAAGCGTGCTCCAAGAAAAGAGGAATCGGTTGGCGGATATTATTGTCTCTTCGGTGCGCCCGTTGGACCTGATGTTAGGGAAAATCACGGCTATCATTGCCTTGAGTCTGACACAGATCGCTCTCTGGATCGGTCTGGGTACGCTTTTAATCAGCGGAGCTCGGGCTGCCTCTCTCCCCATTTCCGACAATAAGGTGATTTCCGATGTGTTCAGCGGGATGGAAACCCTGAACCTCGTCTGGCTTATATTGTTGTTTGTGGTGATGTTCCTTGGCGGATATTTACTCTATGCCTCGTTCTTTGCCGCTATTTCATCAGCCTCCAATCCGGACGCGGACGTACAATCCGTGCAACAATTGATTATATTCCCTATCATTATCTCACTGTTTATTATGGTCGGCGCTTTGCAAAACCCGGACGGAGTGATTGCTTTTTGGGGGAGTATCATTCCATTCTCATCTCCGATGGTTATGCTCGCGCGCTTCCCGTTCCAAGTACCCATATGGGAAATCGCACTCTCAATTGTTCTCCTGTACGGCTCAGCTTTCTTGGTTCTCTGGCTCGCCGCCCGGATTTATCGGGTCGCCATTCTCTCCTACGGCCAACGACCCGGACCGCGCAAGCTTCTGAAGTGGATGTTGGGACAAACATAATACCTTGACATAATAGTAGAAAGATTGTACTTTTATAGTAGGGAAATGATTGATAGGTTCTTTTGCAGTACCTCTTCTCAAATTGAGAAGAGGTTTTTCTTGACAATCAATCTTCCTTTTCCTCCTTTCTTGGAAAGGAGTTTTTTATAACTTCTTGAACTTTGAGACGTTTCCTGCTATACTAATCGGGAGTTTTTGGGGATGTAGCTCAGCGGTTAGAGCGCTGCCCTGTCACGGCAGAGGTCGCCGGTTCGATCCCGGTCATCCCCGCCAGCTTTTCTTTCGGGCCCGTAGCTCAGTTGGCTAGAGCGCCTGCCTTGCACGCAGGAGGTCACCGGTTCGAATCCGGTCGGGTCCACTTTTTTAGCGGCCTTAGTGCAATTCATAAATCTCAAATGTATCGAAGGGTACACCTATATGAGAAAACCTGGACTATGGGTAGGTTAGGTCTATTATACAGGAAATATAAGCCCTAAACCGAGATAAAAAGGTTACGGCATATTACTAAAAAACGTATATTTGCAAGAACTTTTCATACACGTTCTTTCCCTTGCACCGGAAGTGAGGAATGCTTTATGATGAAAAAGTACCTTTTTAGGAGGATTTACAAATGAACTTTGTTTGTACGCTCGGTGTTTTATTCCTGCTTCTCGGCAGTATAACGATAATCTTCAGTTATCTTTTGATGTTCTTTTTTACACACCAAGATCATGCGTTTTTAACTAAGTCCGACACTATCATTCACAGCTGGGGAACTATATTCTTGGTAATCGGAGGCATATGCTTTCTCAATATCTTACTTGATTACGTACTTTAAGTTTCTTATATAGAAGGAGCATGTTCTCCTTCTATTTTTTCTTCGAAAAATCGGTACTTACTGTATTTTCCTCCTTTCTAAAGGAGGGAAAGTGAGGATTCGTCGATATGCAGCATTTTTATATGCATATAAAAAGCACCCCCTTTTTTTGAAAGGGGTGCCGGACGGTAACCTATAAATCCCAAGTTTGAATCCGATAAACTTCTTCGGTATTGGGATATTTGTCCGAAGAATACGTACTGAGACTAGAAATATATAGCATAATTAGCACAATGAATGCTAAACTGAATACAGAAAAAAGTGCTACCTTATCTTCTAACTTCAACATTTGTTGATACTCCCTGATAATCAACGGGGTCATACTATCAATATACATATAATTTGTCTATGGAGAATATTCTTTTTGCCACCGGAAACAGATCCAAACTGGCTCAATTACAGTTTGTGGCTCAATTCCACAATATACCGCTCACCATTGAGAACGGGAAAGAATACTACGGAGAAGACGCGTCTTACGCGGAAGACGGGAAGCAGATCGAGCACATCGCCCTTTCCGGAGCGCGAGAAGTCGCCGAACGGTTGGGCCGGCCGGTCATCACCGAAGATAGCGGCTTCTGGGTGGAAGCGCTTGATAGCAAGCCCGGGGCGGACGCCAAATATTATCTGAAAGAGTACGGACGGGATGGGATTCTCCAAGAACTTGGAGCCACCACACACCGTACGGCTATGATTGCTTCGGCCGTGGCGTATGCCGATCCCAATGAACACGAATACGTGTTTTCGTATTACATAGAAGGAACCATAAGCCACAAAGAACAAAGGGACACCAGCCTACCAAGCTGGATTTCTCCGAGTTCGGAAAAGCCATTTGACGGAGGATTTAACGCAATATTTATCCCCAAAAATGAAACTCGTACATTGGCTCAGATTCCGCCGGAAGAGGCAATTCCGTGGTCATACAGAGAGCGAACGTTTACAGACGTTCTCTCGGTTTTAGCTTCTTAACTTCTGCGCTTGCCATCTTGTGTGAAAGTGCTCTCATATTTTTTGTTTAATATATTTGACAAGACTTGTTCTCTGTGCTACATATAAAGTGCTGAGTTCCGGAGGTTCCCCATGAAAAGACTTACTCAAATTTTTCTCTTTTTAGTTCTTCTATCCAGTATTTTTTACGTTTTAGAAAAAGATGGGGGGATATGCTTCTCCCCAGAACCATGTTACGAACAAACACCATAATGATTTTTCACCTCAAAGAATTTCTGTACTTACAGAAGTTCTTTTTTTATCCGAATTCTATCTTTAAAAATTTCATTGTTTCTGCTATACTAAGCGGTAGCTTGAGCACACGTAGCTCAGTTGGTTAGAGCGCTGCCGTCACATGGCAGAGGTCCTTGGTTCAAGTCCAAGCGTGTGCACATAGCACCGACTCGGGCCGTAGGATAATGGTAGTCCGTGCCCATGGGGTGGGTGAGGTGGTGGTTCAATTCCACCCGGCCCGACTGCGTAATACTCTATATATGAATATCAAACGTGCCCTCGTCGCACTTGTAGACCTGGGCGTCTGGTACGCGTTTATCTATTACTGGCTCCACACCATCCGTGCCGAGGACGTCACGCTGTGGCTCAATTCCCTGATTCTGTTGGTGATGTGCTTGGTGGGACTGGCCCTCATTCCGTTTGCCTTTCCGCGCGGAAAAACCTAGAAGCCGGCTCAAAAATATTCTTTCGGTCCCTCTATTATACACATTATGAAGGCGACAGAGCGTATGAACGAATTTTGGGTATGGTAGGCCGTAGGCGTTAAATGCCAGTGAATACGTTTCTGTCGTCTTCATATAATTTTGAGATGAGATCCGGAAAACGACTCAAAATTCTCCCCTTACTCTTCCTCCAAACTCATTACGCCCAAAGCAAGGGCCGCAAACAACAAGCCCACATTCCGGAACAGAATATCGAGTTGCGACCAATTGAACCCGATAATCAACGCCAAAAAAATTGCCATTAGAAAGCTCGGAATTGCCAGTTTTTTCCCGCTCAAAAGCCACCCCGCTATAAACAACTCTCCCCACGTGGATATCTGAAAGACGATATCTCGCAGATCTCCGGGTAAAAAGGAGGGAGTATATGCCTTCCAGGAAAGCGGCTCGGTCAACGCTCCGATACCCGCATATATCAAGACGAACGCAAGGCCGATCTGCAGAAGCCGGCGCACGTATGTATCTCTATTGTGTCGTATAAATTCTTTCATAGAGATGACTAAATTCTTATAAGAAAAGCGGAGTGTATGCTCCGCTTTTCTTTCGTATACGCATCTGATTTTCTACTCCACAATCACCATGCCACCTGCTGAGGCATTTACGTGATTATGATACTCCCATTCTCCCGTTTTCTCGAACGTAAAGGTATAGGTTTCACCGACCCTACACTGATCAAACGCCCCGCCGACGGCATCGCCGTTCTCGCAATGCTCATTGGTTGACGTTCCGTCATACTCGGTGTGCGTCGGATGCTGGTCACTGCCGACCCACATATCATCGTTTCCTTCATTTACGAATCGCACGGTCTCTCCTTGATCGATTGTCACCTCTTGAGGAGAAAACTCCCCGTTCCGGTACGTAACTTCCGCGGCTACGTCCCTCTCATTTCCGGACGGTTCGGACGTTGACGCGCTATCCGAAGGAGAATTTGGCAATTCTTCATTCCGGTTCTCTTCTACGGGTGCTTGAGTGTTAGCCGGAGACTCTTCCTCGTCGGAATTTCTCATAACCAGCATCACCACAAGAGCAATCCCCCCGATGATGATAATGGCTACAAGAATTCCTTTGACCGTATTGTTCATAAATTGTCTGTTACTTTTAATACTAAATGTAGTATATCATAGGTTTTATGTATTCTTCTACTAGAGCCCATCTCAAAAATATTCTTTCGGAATGTCTATTATACACATATGAAGGCGACAGGAGCGTATGAACGAATTTTGGGTATGGTAGGCCGTAGGCATTAAATGCCAGTGAATACGTTTCTGTCGCCTTCATATACTTTCACCTTCAATAATTTTGAGGGCTCTTGCCCAGTTAACAGAGATATAATAAGGTATAAGCAGTTAACTGGAGTGGAAAAATGGAGGTACATAAGGGTCGACGGATAACAAAACCAAAGTATCAGA
>JAHEOE010000096.1 GCA_018609785.1 Minisyncoccota bacterium
AAAGGGCATTGGTTCCGCGTTCGATGACTGTACCACTAACATCTTCACCTTCTTGAGGGACACGGAGAGGAGCATCTTGGAGAATGGAATCCATCGCGGATGATGTTTGTTCGGGAGAGTTATTCATGATGAGGCGCAAATCTTACTTTATAAAACACAGGGATACGTGAAAAAGATTCACGAAAATATCCTACGTAATTCTTATCCATCATACCCGAAATAAGGGGATTTTTCAAGAGGGCGCAATCTATCATTTGTTCTGCGGGGAGGATATACGATAGCGGATACGGTGGATACATATGCCCTTCGGGCATGATATACAGTTGCAGAGATGATAGATATACAGTCGTATTTTAAGATTTATATAAAAGGGGGTTTTCCTACGCTTGAGGTGATTTTAGAACGAAGCGTCCTCGGCGGAGGGAAGGACGCGTTCTCTCCGTGCCAGCCATTCCTCAAGGGTGGGAGCGGCTTGATCTTTGTCCGAGATTAGGAGCTCTTCTTCGCGTAAATTATGGTTTTTAAAAATGTCGGAGAAGACGCCTAGGCTCTTCCAATGGATGCTCCGTTCTTTTTCCGGTGCGTATGGGGCGTCTACATAGTATTCGAAGATCGTGTTGTCTTCCAGAGTGAGGAAGCCGTGAGCAAAACCTTTGGGGACGTAAAGGGCGTATATTTCGTCACTGTCCATGGAATGAGACAGAGAATAGACCGAAACCGTGAGATAGGTAGGGTTTTCTTCGCCGTGGCGAAGGTCCATGATGACATCCACCGCCGAACCGTTGAGTACGCGGACGAGTTTGGCTTGGGCCGTTTCTTCGATTTGGAAGTGCATCCCTCGAAAAACTCCGCGATGACTGAATGAGAGGTTTTGTTGAAGCCATCGGTCGTCGAGCGGATTCGGAATGAAGGCCCCGCGTCGATCGGTGAACTGTCTGAGGGAAACGTATTGAGGTTCTTCGTGCATATCGGTTGGCTTTGTTTTACGGAGAGACTCAGAAGGGGATCGGTGTGGGTGCAGAGGGATTCGAACCCCCGACGCATGGATTAAGAGTCCACTGCTCTACCAGCTGAGCTATGCACCCTTTAAAGAATCTTCCCCCCATTATACAAGGATGGCATAATTTTGCAAATAAAAAGTTACCAGAGCCTGTCTCAAACAGAGGAAGAATTCCTTTCGAACGGGGTTGATTTCGGTTTATGACTTATATTTACTGCACAACGCCTAATCTATCCATAGTTCGGGTCCCTCTCATATCAGCCATACCCAAAATTCGTTCATACGCTCTGTTGCTTTCATGTGCGTATAATAGATATTACTTTTGAGTAATATGACGTAACGTTTTAATCTCGGATTATGGCTTATATTCACTCACAAAGCCTAACCTACCCATAACCCAGGTTCCTTCATATCAGCCATAATCCTCGATATAGATTGTGTATAAGAATTTTGATATGGCTTCTAAATACCAAATACCAAATACTAAATACTCTCAAACACATTCTTCGTCTCTTGTGCGGTGTGTTGCCACGTAAATTGACGGGCATGCGAGGGGCCGATAGCCTCGAAATGAGCGCGTAACGTTTCATCTGTATACAGTTCTCGGATGGCCCAGGTTAATTCGTAGGGATTGTAAGGCGATACCATCATACCCGCGGTATCTATGACTTCCGGAAAAGCGGAAAGGTTGGCGGTGATGACGGGAGTTCCGCAGGCCATTGCTTCAAGCGGAGGGAAGCCGAACCCTTCGTAAAAGGACGGGTAGACAAAAATATCCGCGGCGGCATAAAGTGACGGCTTATCTGTATGGGCTACAAATCCAATATAATGAATACGTTCGGCAAACGGCGAACGTTGAGCCTGAGCATGGATTTCGGAATACAACCAGCCGTTTTGACCGGCAAGTACGAGATGCAGTTCCGGATGTTCGGCCGCAATGTGTTCAAAACTTTGAATCAACGTTGTAAGATTCTTTCGCGGTTCTATGGTCCCAAGATATAACAGGAAATGATTTGGTAGGTTATATCGATCACGGATGGTGGAAGTGTCTATGGATGGCTCATGAAAGATGGGTGAGAGTCCCGGATAAGTGACACTGATTTTTTCTTCCGGTAAGCGATAGAGGTCCATGAGGTCCTGCTTGGTGGATTGAGAAACAGTGAGAATGTGGGTGGCTTTGCGGGCCTGCTTACGCGGTCTTACGGAAGCATGCCAGGTGCGAATTTTTTTGGAGAAAAATTCCGGATAAAGTTCGAAGGAAATATCGTGAATGGTAAGGACGGAAGGAATACGGGTATGAAGAGAACTGATGTTTATATTGGGCATCCAAAACAGATCGGGTTCAAATCCGAGATAGCTGTCCAATTTGGGATGATGAATAGTGAGAATACTGAGATTGAGGAGTTTGCTGGGAAGACCGATACCCGACAGAGAGGTTTGTTCATCGGGAGGAAATAAGGATTTGAGATACTCTTCTTGGGCAGAGTCGAACAAACTTCCTACAAATTCCGCTCGTATGTCATTGACATGTAAAAGCTCGGTTAGCAAGGCAATGGTATATTCACTGACTCCGCCTTGCCATTGAGGAGAAAGACCGCGTATGTCAACACCGAGACGCATTTAGATTTTACGATTACGAATCTCATATATAAGACTGCCCACCAGACCGAGGAAGGCACCGAGGGCGGCACCGGCTATACCAAAGAACAGCGCATTATACTCGTGACGTTTAACAACAGGAGTGGAAGTTTTTATGGTGAATTGACTTCGGTCCGTATCTTGAACATTCAGTTTTTCTTGAACTACGTTGTCGATGGCGGCAATGCGTGCTTGCGCTTTTTGTCGCGAAGGACTTTGCCAACGGACTTCCACCGTATTTGAAGAAATTTTTTCACTGGTAAATGTGTTTCGAAGCTCGGGTACCTCTATGGTTTCTGTGGATGTTCCGCTTTGTTCGAGAATGGAGATGACAAATGAGGGGGTTTGGAACCATCCTTTAACCACTTTGGCGAATTTATCCGTAGCTCGAATAGCATAAAATCCGTCATACTGGTAGTACTCATCACTTGGTTGGCGAGTGCGTTCCAGGTCGAGTTCCAAAGAAACATCGAATCGTTGAGGTTGTGCTTGCATACCAAGAACCCCCAAGAGGGTACCCAAAAGAATACTGAGGATCAGCCAACCGGCGTATTGACGAATAAAATGAAGATAGAGTGGCATAGGTTAGATGTTAGGAGATGATGTGTTCATGATTTGGTTGATGTATTGGGAGATTTCATCTTGAAAGCGGGCTTTGTTGAAACTTTGAGCATGCGAACGAATAAGGTCGGAGTTAAATATATTCGGGTCAAATTTATCCAGCGCGGTATCAACTGCTTCCGGTGTTTGCGCGTTGAAAAAGAGACCGGTTTCTCCTTCACGTACCGTCTCCAGAGCTCCGCCGCCACGATAGGCGATAACGGGAGTTCCCATTGCCATCGCTTCTACAGGTACGATACCAAAATCATCCTCGGAAGGGAAGATAAAACCTGTCGCTCCGATAAGATATGCCCGGACTGTGGCGTCCGGTTGCGACCCCAAAAATCGGATATTGGAAGCGTTTTCGGCAAGAGCGTGTAAATGCGGTTCTTCCGGTCCGCTTCCGATGATGACAAGCTGTTCTTTGCGATGTTTAAAGGCTTCTATAACGATATCGTAATGTTTGTACGGCAAAAAACGACCGAGCATGAGATAGTACGGCTCCTCGGGAGTGGCCTTTAGCTCTGCTGAAGAAGGCGGTAGCGTGTTTACCGGCGGGTGAATAACGTGAGATGCACGACCGTAATATTTGTGAATTCGTCGGGCTACGCATTGAGAGTTGGCGATGTAGTAATCCGGGCGGTCGGCCGAATTTTTATCCCACATCCGAATATAGGTCAGCGCGTACGGAATTAAAGATTTCGTAAAGGGAGCGTACCGAAATTCTTCGAGATAGCGGTGACAGTTTTCCCATGCGTAGCGCATAGGGGTGTGACAGTACGAAATATGCGTGGTGTGCGCATCGGTAATAATTCCTTTGGCGTAACTGTTGGAAGAAGAAAGAACCAAATCATATCCGCTAAGATTGAGACTTTCGGTTGCAAATGGCATTAACGGAGGATACAGACGGTGATTGTTATGTGAACCGGGGAGGTTTTGCAAGAAAGACGTATAAATCGGTCGATCTGCAAAAGCATTCCCCATAGCGGTCGGATCGTAAATTAAGGTATAAACGGGAGCTTTGGGAAACAACTCTCCAAGCGCTTGCAGAACCCGTTCCGCACCCCCGTATTGGACCAAATAATCATGAACCAAAGCCACTCGCATAGGGGATTACGCGCTTCCCGTGTTAGATCCCCCTTGTTCGGATGTCAGAGCGGGTTCGGCGGTATAATTGTAGGCGCGGTAAGTGGGGTAGGCGAACCAAGCACCGTACGTTTCAACCGTTTCTTTAATTTTTAGATTGATGTCTTGTTGTGTTTCCATGTACAGTTTATAGTCATCCGAGGTTATATAATAGACCACGGTAAATTTGAGGCCCCAATCTTCAAAGCTGGCGAGAGTAGCCCGATCGGGGATTGCATATTCTTCGGTTTCGATAATGGTATTCACTTCTTTGGGGATCTGTTGAAGTGTCTCGTTGGGCGTAAAGTAGGGAAGGAAGAAATTAAAGCTAATGCGACGGTTTTCTACATTACGGTAGTTAAGAATGCGACTTTGGGCGAGGTCTTTGTTGGGAATAATCAAGGTTTCTCCGCGCAGACTCGTTATACGTGTGGAACGAATACCGATCTGTTCCACGGTTCCCATGTCATTTCCGGCTTCAATGAAGTCCCCGGTACGGAACGGGCGATCAAAAAAGATGGAAATGGAGGCAAAAATATCGGCAAGAATGTTTTGAAGGGCAAAGGCCAGAGCCACACCTCCGATTCCCAAACCGCCGAGGACGGCTCCGACATTAAAGCCAACATTTTGCAGGACAATAAGAACTCCGATTATCCATAACAAAACATCAATAACGCGTTCGAAGAACTGCAAAATAGCGGGGTCAAATCCTTCTTCTTCGCTCATACGTTCTCTGACGACTTGAGAGAATGTAAACTCTACGATTTGCTGGAGAGTTTGGATAATATAGTAAACCACAATGATAAGAACGCCGATCCGGATTGCGTCCGCGAAAAATTCCGGAATTGTTAATGTTTGAATGGAGACGTAGGCTCCGATGAACACATACAGCGGCCACTGATAGGATTTGATAATTTTGACGATTAGATCATCAAAATTGGTGCTTGTTTTTTGGGCGAAAGATTCCAAACGATGAATAGCTCCTTGACGAATGGCAAAGAGAATCAAAAGCGCAAGCAAAAAGACGCCCCCTGCGACGATATAATCTCGAACGGTATTACCGGCATACGTTGCCACCAAAAGGGGTTGTACGGAAGAAGAAAACGAATTCATAACTAATACGACATATGTTACTGATTATCCCTTATTATAGGCTATTCAGACGACATTCTCAAGAGCAATTCGGCGGATTTCTTCAAAACGTTCGCGGGCTGTGGTTTCGAGGAACGATTTTCGTTCTTCGGAAGGTATTTCTCCGACTTCCTGCCAGATGGCTCGGCCCGCCAAAAATCCGCGACAGCCTTCCTTCATTGCCGTGGTTAGGCCTTCTTTGAAGTCTTCGTAGGGCATGCCATGAGTGAGAAGAATCCACGGAGTGGGGGAAACTTTGTTGGTAATAATCCGACAACTGTTCGCATCTCCCGGATAGGGGAGCTTCCATACGTCAGGGACTACACCGTATTTGTAAAAGAGATTCAGAGCATCAAGGATTTGTTCGGAGACGGGATTGCTTGCTCCGTACGTAACAATTTCCAAAAAGAAGGGCAGATTTTCGTTGTGAGTTTCGTCAAGAACGGATTTCGCCGTTTCCAACTCTGTCATTGTGTTGGTTCCGTACGGGTTGAAATACATCAAAAGCTTTACTCCCTGAGCTCCGCTTTTTCGCAAATCGGCCACGGGCATCTTTTGGATGGTGGTTCGGACTTCATCTCCCGTATCATTTTGACTGTATTCCGTGCTTCCGATACGAAGAAGAAACGGCGCGATATCAGGGTCATATACGGGGAGTCCGTATTCGGAGTCCAGGAGAATTCCGGTATATGTACCCGCCAACGCATGAATGATTTCTGATTTAACCGTTTGTAATTGTTCCACTGAGACACTGTCCGGCGCTTCGGGATTGAGGGTCTCTTTGAGACTGGTGCGATGATCCAACGCAAGAAGCGGAAAGGCTTTATGTTCTTGGAAGACAGAGAGATTCATAGTATATATGGATTACGTTTCTTATAGGATACCATAAACCATGGAGCCCGGAGAATAGAGAATTACCTAACTCCTCCGCCCCCCTTGCGGGGCACCTCACTCTTTATCGAAGCTTGTACGGGCACTTAAGAAACATTCTGTTTCTTACGGCCTCTTTGCAGAGGCCTATCTTCAGAGGAACTGCCACGCCGACGCTTAAAGGATGCTCGAACGAATATGTAATCTTTAAAAGGAGGACACAACCTGCTTTCTAGTCTCAGAAAATTGGGTACTTGCTGTGTTTTCCTCCTTTCTAAGGAGGAAACGCCCGAAGGGAAAGGAGGTTGATGTTCGAACATCCTGTTTATGTTGCTAACGGCAGTTCCCCAGGAAATAGGAAGCCGTAAGGCTTCCGTAAAAACCATTAGGTTTTTAAGCGCCCGTCTAAACTTC
>JAHEOE010000097.1 GCA_018609785.1 Minisyncoccota bacterium
TAAACCTCTCTATAATTCTTATTCCAATATTGATTATATTTGGTATTTTAGGAATAATTTAGAAATCATCCCTAAAAAACATCGCAATATCATCTTCCCCACCACTAGTTGGGGGAGTTTTTATTTGACAATAACACATATATATGATAGTTAATTTATGCCGAACCTTTTACAGGAGGAATCCGATGACAGAACAGCAATCTCAAACAAATGATAACCAGTACCATAAATCTATCGAACTCACAAAAAAGCATCTTCGGTTTACGATAGAGGGACAAACAGATACCTATTTCGAAATGTTCAAAGTACTGCGAAAAATCAAAGAAGCAGAAAAAGAACATCTACTAAGCGGAGGCGGCGGCCCTGCCGTAGCCGAACACGTGCCAGCCTCCATTTTACAAATTGAAAACTGGTACGAAAATATTTTCCTCCCCGCATTGGGAGAATACGAAAAAGAATTGGTAAATCAATTTGCAGAAGATGAGGAGGATACGGAACCCTTATCACAACAAAAAACGGCAATCAAGTCCATCTTACAGTCGTTTTGGGATAATGAAGACGTAACCATTTACGAATTTCGTGATGAAGTAGCCCAATACAGACCCCCAGAAGTTGACGAAGATATTTGGAATGAACAGGTTACTGCATTCATTGCTCAACTACAAACAGACCAAACGTCCGACGAGGAACCTGCCACAGACTCATCATCCGACGAATAAAAGGTAAATTGCCACTCCTCCCGGTAAACACGAGCCGGGAGTTTTTTTCTGTAGACCGTATATAAAATATAATATATTGCCAAAAATCGCTTTTATATACTATAATATAAACGGTGTACATTCCACATCCGTTAATCATGAGTCAACAAAACGAGAATTACGTCCCGTACGGAGTTTTGGCTGCGTACGCGGTAAACAATCAGGTTGAAGAAGCTGTGGATTGTTTGCGACGACTTACAACTGAAGAACGTGCAACATATTTTAAAAAACTTGCTAAAGACATTCACGATTACAATCTCCATGTAGAAGACGCCTTCTTTAAAGATTTACAGCAAACGTGTTACTTTCAAAGAGCAGGGCAAGATCCTGTTGAACAACAATTGCAATGCGGAGATGAGGAATTTGAAATTTTAATCCAGCTACTATTGGATTATGGCTTGGCTCAAGAATGTCTAAACATCATTGATTCCCAGACATGTGCCAACGTAAGTAGTACTAAACAAGATCAAATTTCCGAGAAAGTCAAAGCAGAGGTCGACCGCCAAAAGAAAGAGCGTGTCAATCATAGTGCTAACCACTCTTAACACTCCTCTTCTTGAGAAAAAAGCGTATCATCATCATTTTTAAACAACGCCACACAGGCGTTGTTTTATATACGATATTGACAAAAAACAAAAACCATTATATACTTTATCATGCCGACCATAATATATGGAGAACCTTCACATGTTAATCAAAAGTATATTAATTACTACCTCTTTATTATTTCCGGGAGAATATTCTCCTCCTCCGGAAATAAAGAGTGTCCAATCTACAGTTGAGCCATATTCAATCGAGATGACTCAATCTCAACCGGAGAAAGGAGGTAAGCTCTTTCCTCAAAAACGGTCCGTAAAACGGATGGGGTTACCATTACCCAGCCCTCTTCCTGAATTGCCATGGATATTTGTTGGCATTATCGTACTTTTTTTATTTCTTACATGGGTATTGCTGGGATGGAAAAAAATCCCGGGAGATCGTGTACTCGTTTTAGAACGTATGGGGAAACCTCATCCTTCCAGGAAGATGCTTGAAACTCGCGAACGAATCCCTAGTCATAACGAAAATCCTTCTCCAATAGATTTTCTGAAGACAATAAACCCTGTGACGCCCGGATTTGTTAAGAACGACGGATTATACGTATGTTATCCATGGGATAATGATGTTACAATCATTAGTATTCCCTTTACTATTACCGCTTTTAAAGGGAAGGAAGAAGCAAAACTTGGTACGAAGGACAATATCCAGATCAACGTTGCCATAGACATCAATGTTCAGGTTGTTGATCCGTGGAAATTCAAATACCAAACAGGAGCTGAACCCTTTAAAGAAATAGCGGATCTCATGGATGACCCTATTCGGCGTGTAGTCCGTAGTTTAACGTATGAACACGTCGAAAACATGGGCTCCATAGAACTCCTCCGGCGACTGGGGTTGATAATCGTTCCCGAACATTTTGAAACCACCGAACGTAATTCAGAGGGTAAGCCAGCACGTCAAAGAACAGTGGGAGAATACGTGGACTCGTTAAAAAATGTTCGTACAAAATTTAAACCTCCTCAAGCACAGGACTCTTTTTCCGAGGATGAGGTACGTATTTTCTCTTCTGAACATGATCCAAACGAGAGTTTTAAAACGGGAGCGGCAAAATTTCAGGAAATTCGTACTCTTCTCTGGGAGCAAATGGAGTTCCAAGAACAGCAAACCATCGAAAGACATATTCAAGAACAAGGAAATAACGCTCCTAAACTTGAAAAACAATATAACGATAAACAGGCTTTCGGAGAACAATTAGCTGAAGAAGGTGAGCGTTTAATGCAAACGCTTATGAATAGCGGACTAAGGTTGGAGCCCCCCTACCTCCAGTACCGTGACATCATCCCTCCCGACGATTATCAAAAAGCCCTTAGTAAACCAGCTCTTGAAGTTCAAAACCGAAAAGCTAAGGTTGAGGAAGAAAAAACGAATAGTGAAGTAGCTCAACAACAAAAAACAACTCAAGAACGACAGAATGAAGTTCTAATCGCCCGACACAAGGGCTACAAACAAGCTCAGAAAAAATCCGGCATTAGTGCCGAACTATCTGAGATTAAAGCACCCATTCTACAGGAAATGGCAAAAAACAATCGCATTGTCATTGGTTCTAATAATATGGGCCAATTTTTCTCCCTTATTGATGAACACAACCAAGGAGATCAATCTCAAGGAGGTAAGAAAAAATCAAATTCTGACCAATCTTCATCTGACTCGGATGAAGATGACAATAGGTAATCAATGAATTCTCATGTTAGCGGACAGAACACCTGTCCGCTTTTATTTTTGTAGTATATATTTGACAAAATATAGCACACCATGCTATCCTATATATGCAGTGTTCTTTTACCAATAAAATGCCAGAAGATCTCGCACCGGAAGGAAGTCGTCGCGATCGTACAAAGCGAGGCCAAAACCAATCTTCTTCTTCAAATTCTCCCTCTACTAACCAAGGAGGGAATACGGGAAAGGGAATTCCTACCTGGGTCATCTGGATAGGAGTTATCCTAATAGGTGGAGGCATTACATGGGGAGTATGGACTTTTTTCTTTGAAGAAAAGAAACACCCTCCCGCCATTGAACACTATCTCAGAGAAGGTTGTGATAAAGAAAGAAGTCCGAGTGGAAATGCACCTACGTTTCCACAATCTTCCGGTTTCCCTTCGGAAATGATTCAAAGAGAACTCATAAATGAACACCACACTACGGTGAAGGAATTTATGGAGAAGAAGAACGTAAGCAAAGCCGAATCACGTTCTTCTCGAGTCTTGGGGTTTCCTTCTTTCCGAGGCTACCAAGCAGCCAAACTGGGAGTGGTTCGCCCCGATCTATATAAAGTCCAACTTCCCGAACGTGGGGAACTATATCTCTTTTTCGGGAGATTCAGCTTTGGGTGCGGCGGTCAGCATACCACCGTACACACGGCAGAAGTCTACATTCCGGAACGAGGAAGAAGAGAAGATTTCAAAACCCCTCGGACAAAATTCCGAGATGTCGGGTTTGAGACCTCTTCCGATTACAGTCCGGACTCTCCCGAACGCGAAAAAGACCGATATATCTTGGAAAAAGGAACCACCGTGTATTTCGAACGGACAAGCCCGTTGAAAAACCGGTATTGGTTCAACCCGGGCGGCGAAGTATATGAATCAGATATATACACCCCACCTACCATGATCTTTATCCCCAGAAAAAGAACTTTCCCTTGGGTGTTCTTCATCATAACCCTCCTTATCGTCGGAGGAGTAATTGGGGGCGGCGGATATCGGTTTTGGAAAAATCGCCAAAACAACCAATCACAAACCGAAGGTGAAGGAACTACCGAAGGAGAAACTTCAGAAGAAGAATCCACTTAGACCAGATTATAGGTATACTCCACGTCCTTGAAGACGTGGAGTACTTTTATATTAAGATACCACCGCGCTTATAATATATTGCACAATCAGGAAGGCCCCCATAATGATAATCAGGCCGATAACCGCGTTCGTAATAATCTGAATATTTTCTTTTGCCTGAGACGGATTGCCAATCGCCGTCATGTA
>JAHEOE010000098.1 GCA_018609785.1 Minisyncoccota bacterium
GCTGACCTCTATACATTCTTCAGCCTCCGGAAACACCTCCAAACGTTCTTCAGAAATGCGCTTCCCCGTTTTTTGACAGACACCGTAGGTTCCTTCTTCAATCCGTTTTAACGCTCGATCAATCTTCTCTAACGTCTCTTCCAAGGTTTCTTCCACCGCCTGATTGCGTCCGTATGTGGTCACTTCATAGGCATTTTCGTCATAATCATCGCCGATATCTTTGTATTGCGCTTCATATGATCCCGTTTCCGGATTACACTTTCCGTAATATTCCAAAGATTCTATAGTCTGCTTTCGTTTGGTTACCAGTTTTTCTTTGTAGTAAGTCAATTGTTCTGCAGTCATAAAGACAACGTTACGTATATTGTATAGTTTACCACAGGCCCGCCATAGGTCGCAATTTTTTTTATATTAAGAACAGAAGTTCTCAAAGATGATGTGAATAGAGCCCATCTCAAAATTATTCTAAGTGAAAGTCTATGAAGGCGACAGAGACGTATATTACGGTTGTGTTTTCCTCCTTTCTAAGGAGGAAATACCCGTTAGAGGAAGGAGGATTTATTGATATGAGAGTTTTTGACTCAAACTCCTCCGCTCCTTTCGGAGCACCTCACTCTTTATCGAAGCTTGTACGGTCACGTAAAAAACATGCGATGTTTTTTACGGTTTTCTATCGAAAGCCTATTTTCAGGGAGCTGCCGTATCGACGTTTAAGCAGTTATTAAAAAGAATGTTTTTGACGAGAACTCCTCCGTCCTTACGGACACCTCCTCTTTAAAAAGAGGAGGACACGCCGTATTCCACGCTTAATACGAATTACAACTGTATATCAATGGTATATCTATTGTACCCGCAATCGTATATCGTTTCCGAAGGAAACATATATCAATCATATCCGCTACTATATATCCATCGTATATCTACCGTACACCTTTTACAGAGCGGAGACCAATAAAACTCCTTGTAACACAACACACCCTCCAATCCGGGTCATGCCTCGTTTCCATGACCAACCATCTGTAAATACAGATGTGTATACGGTTAAAACTCCGAAGATAAACACCAACAAAGCGGCGGCGATAACCGTATGCGAAATCGGCAATAGTGACAAAACACCCCCGAATTGGACCAACAACAGGCCAAATACCCCCAATAAAGGCATAGACAACCTGTGTCCGCGAATTTGAAACACCAATCGCACAATGGGCAAGCTCACCAAACTGGCCGCCACAACCATCATCAGTAACGGTATGGCATAGACATACGTTACTCCAAAGAAAAAAGCGAACAGACAAAACAACGTCAGATACGTCATCAGTTCCAACCAATGTCGTGCGCCGTGGTTTCCTTTTTTCAAGCCGGTACGGGTAATCGGGAGAAGAATGGCCAATAATACCGTAAAGCATACCGCTATCATCCAAGACGGAATGCTGCTTCCGCCAAGCACCCCCAAAAACCCAAGCGCGCCAAGCGCGAAATACCAGACCAAAAGCAACCGTCCTTTCTTCAGACCGGAGACTTTCCGAAGGTAAATCCACCCCACCACCGCGAACACCGGCCATATCATGAGATGCCACGCAGGATAGGTAAGCACCAAAATAGTAGCCAGAGGAAACATTCCTATGGTAAACACCAAATCCCGATAAAACACCCACGACGAATTCTCTAGCACAGACTTAAATTTAAGCATACCGGTACGTACGAATCTATATTATATATTTAGAAGTCATTTCAAAAGTCTATAATTTCCTATGAATATACTGTATATCGACGAATCCTCACTTTCCCTCGAGGCTTGAACGGGCACTGAAAAAACAGTCCAATTGTACGTTACCATCTGCAGTCCCCTTGAAGATAGGCCTCTGTAAAGAGGCCGTGAGAAACAGAATGTTTTTAGCGAACTCTTTTCCTTTTCCTCCTCCCAAGAACCAAACTAATTATGCTTTAAGCGTCTTATACCACTCAGGCATTTCTTGAAACATTTCATACTGACGTCGCACGCCTTCGGTGAAATCCACCTGAGGCTCATACCCAAGATACCGATATGCCTTGGAAATATCGGCATACGTAACCGGAACCTCAGTCGACGGTTTTTCCAAAAAGACCCGCTCGGCGGACATATTCATAGCCTGTTCCAAAGCTTTGACCACATCCAAAACAGTCACCGAATACGAATTGCCGAGGTTGAATATCTCATAGGGATAATTGGCATCCGTGGCGGCCAAAATTCCGTCGGTAATATCGGTTATATAGGTGAAGTCTCGCCCCATGGTGCCATCTCCGTAGATGGTAACCGGTTCTCCGGCCTCCATTTGCTTCATGAAGCGTTGAATGACCATGCCGTACGGACGCTGAAGCGGACCATAGACGGTAAAGAATCTGAGACACGACACCGGCAGTCCATACAGATAATGATACGTATACATCAACACCTCCCCCATCCGTTTGGAGGCAGCGTAAGGAGAAACCGGGCTGTCCACATCATCCGTCTCGGAAAACGGCACATCCGTCCGACTGCCATACACCGAAGACGAAGACGCAAAGATAAAATTCTCCACTTCATAAGCTACAGCCATGTCCGCGAGATTGGTTGTCCCGTCTATGTTAACGTCCATATATAACGCCGGTTCTTTGAGGGAATGCGGTACGCCGGCCATAGCCGCCAAATGAACGATTCTTTCCGGTTTTTCCGCTTCAAACACTTCCTCAAGCTTTTCCCGATCTCGGATATCACCTTCATAAAACCGAAACTGCCCCTCTTCGATTTGATCCGCGCGCACATACTCCAAATGCAGTTCTTTGGCACGCCGATCATAATACTCATGAAAATTATCAATTCCGATAACGCGATCTCCGCGCTTCAGAAATTCCCGAGCGGTGTACGATCCGATAAACCCGGCCGCTCCCGTAACAAGTACCGTCATAATGTCCGTATTAGTTGCACAACATCTACATATCCAGTATACTTGAGACACAATAATTTGAAAAGAACAGCCACCTTATGCCTCGGTACACTTTGTTTGCCCCCGTCTATAACGAAGAAGGAAATCTCAAACAGCTTTACGAAGAATGCGCCGAAGTTATGAACACCCTCGGTAAATCATGGGAACTCCTGCTTGTCAACGATGGCTCGAGTGATGGCTCGCTTGAGGAAATGCGTTCTATAGAAGGAGACCATGTGGGCATTATCAACCTGCAACGCAACTACGGCCAATCAATCGCCATGGACGCCGGATTTCGCCACGCGCGCGGAGAATACATCATCAGTCTCGACGCGGACGGTCAGAACGACCCTCACGACATTCCTCGGCTGATTCAGGAAATTCAAGACAATGACCTCGATGTTGTGGCAGGCTGGCGTACGGAACGCAAAAAAAACGACCCTTCTTGGATGATATTTATCACACGAGTGGCTCGCCTGCTTCGAACCAACCTCATAAACGACAATGTACACGATTCCGGATGCACCTTACGCATATACCGTGCCGATACTGTCCGCGACCTTGTCTTATGGGGAGAGATGCACCGCTATATCATTGCGCTTCTGCGGTGGAAGGGAGCGCGGATTGCGGAACTTCCGGTCTCTCACCGACCACGCACGGTGGGCACGTCCAAATACAACTGGAAAAAGTCGATAAAAGGCTTTGTGGACTTAATCTATATTTGGTTTTGGCGCAAATTCTCCAACCGTCCGCTTCATTTATTCGGCGCGCTGGGGATTCTTTTGGGCGGACTCGGGATTATAACCGGCGGCTGGACCACGTATCTCAAGCTTATTGAGGGAGCCTCGCTCTCAGACTCCATGTGGTTTATCTTAACCGTGTTTTTAGTTATCATGGCCGTGCAATTCTTCATTTTCGGCGCCATACTCGATCTGCTGATTCGCACCTATTACGAAAGCTCGTCAATTGAGCAACGGTATGAGATCAGAAATGTGAATTACCCTTCTTCTTGATGACCTCTTAGAAGATCCGTATCCTTGCCATCTGTTTCCAGACATGATATACTATTTTTTAGCAAAGAGAGGATCTTTTTCAATCTTGCAAAACCGCGGGGTGGAGCAGCCAGGTAGCTCGTCGGGCTCATAACCCGGAGGTCGCAGGTTCGAATCCTGCCCCCGCAACAACGTCTCCAAGCTTTATACCTCATTGCTTGGACATACAACAGTGGCGGTGTAGCTCAGTTGGTTAGAGCATGGGACTCATAAGCCCAGTGTCGGTGGTTCAAATCCACCCACCGCTACCGTCGGGACGGTTAGCTCAGCTGGCTAGAGCACCGCGTTTACACCGCGGGGGTCGTAGGTTCAAGTCCTACACCGTCCACCTCGAGTAATTGACTTTTTGAGTCATTTCTCTTATAATTTTCTCAGATTAACCGCGTTATATGAATATCGCAGAACCACGACAAGCAAACCCCGTTCAAGTCGGTGACACGGTCCGTGTCCACCAACGCATTAAAGAGGGAGAAAAAGAACGAATTCAGGTGTTTGAAGGAACGGTCATCCGCAAGCACAAAGACACTGATATTTCAGCGACGTTCACCGTACGCAAAAAATCTTTCGGTGTGGGTGTGGAACGTATTTTTCCCGTTCATTCCCCCAACATCGCCAAAATCGAGGTTACCAAACATCATAAAGTGCGACGCTCCAAGTTGTATTATCTCCGCGGCGCGATCGGCAAAAAATACCGACTCAAGGGACGCCAACCGAAAGAAAGTGAAAAGGATCAACCCACTACGGTATAATCTGTTCTATCTTGAGAAAAATATTTAAAATCAGGAATGTATAGCAGAGAAGATATACGATAGCGGATACAATTGATATACAGTGGATATACTATTGTAGAGTATATCATGCCCGGAGGGCATATGTAATCAACCATACCTGCAACTGTATCTCTAGATATTCCTGGCTTCCGGCTTCTCACTTCTGGCTTCTCTTTCATA
>JAHEOE010000099.1 GCA_018609785.1 Minisyncoccota bacterium
ACGGCATGGGGGAGTTCTGTCCCTCATGCTGTATGGGAACCTCGTGTGTGGCAAAGTTGGGCGCTCATTTCACTGATGGGAACGGGTGTCTTTCTTGTCGGCAGTTCGTTGCTCCTTGGTACTCTGGCGAAATTTTTTAAACGGTTCCAAACGTATCTTCATTTCCGCAAGCAGTTGGGCGTGACCGGCTTTTTATATTTAGTTCTTCTGACCTTGATTATGATTCCGTTGATCATGGCGAATCCGGAATGGACCGATACGCATCTGTCAGTAGGTGTTACGTGGTTTGTTGCTTTGGTATTCTTATGGTTCTGTACGTATATTTCTCGGCCCAAGATGATAAAGAAATTGGGAGCTCAGCGGTGGCGTCGGCTGTTGCGGTATTTCAGCTACGGTGGCTTCGGTCTGGCTCTTATCAGCCTTTATAGTGTGTACTGTGTGTCGTGTTTGCAGATTCAAAACGTACCCGGAGGTGCGTTTCCGGCGTTATTTTGGATCGGTTTTGGACTTTTGGTTTTTGCGGTTCGTTCGGTTACTGTGGTGTATGATGTTTTGCACAAGGAGAAGTAGCGGATAAGGATGATATATACTTCTTTCGGAAGTGATATACGATGGTGGACACGATGGATATACGGTTGTGGATATAGGAGCAGGTAGCGAGTAGCACGTAGAGGGAAGCCCCGTATTTAAGAAGGGAAATTAGAGGTCATCTCAAACATATTCTTTCGATTACTATAGTATACGAATATGATCTCGGCTAACGGCTCATATTCAGTGCACATGCCTAGCCACTCCCTACCCGGGTTCCTTCATATGATCTGTTAGCCTCGATACATTTTGGTTATGTGAATTTTGAGATGACTTCTATATTCTTGTTACCTGCTACTCACCACCTGCTACGTAACATATTACGCCGCCAACGTGCAGGCATAGACGGCTGAAGCGCCTTCGGACTTAAGGAGAGAAGCGCATTCTTGTAACGTGGCTAAGGTAGTGGCTACATCATCTATCAGTACAACGGGACCTTCAATGGGAAAACTGTGAGGACGTATCTGAAACGCACCGGTAATATTGGAAATACGTTCCGTTGCGGAAAGGGCCATTTGCGGACGTGTGTGTTTGGTGCGGATAAGTCGTTCATCAAGGGAGACATGATAATGCGCGGAAAGGGTGCGGGCCAACAGTCGGGACTGGTTGAAACCGCGTGTTAGGCGGCGACGGCGGTGTAAAGGGACGTATGCTACGGTCTGCGGCGGGGCAAATGGTCTCGGAAGTGTGCTCAAATGAGAGATGAGATGATTGCTAAAGGGCGTTGCTAATGTTTTGATACGATAGTATTTGTACATATGAATGCTGTGTTTGACGCGGCGTCGTTGGTATGGCAATACCGGCATGAATGCATCAAGCGGGCTCATGGAAAGACAGCTATGCACGCCAAAGAATGATTTGCCGCACGGGTAGCAGGAAAACGGGATCTGTGCCGTGGGGAGGGAGTGAGAACACTGGGGACATAAGCCGTTTGAACTTACGGTCTCGCAGATGACGCACAAGGATGGGAATATTGTGTCCAGGAGAGGCTTCATAAGGCGGAAATTATACCGTTCAAGACAAGAATTTGCAACTATGAGTGGCAATTGATATGGGGTACCTCAAAATTCTTATACGTAAGATATATTGAGGATTATGGCTGATATGAGGGAACCCGGGCTATGGGTAGGTTAAGCTTTGTGAGTGAATATAAGCCATAATCCGAGATTAAAACGTTACGGTATACTGATCAAAAACATATTTCTGAGATGATTTTCAATAGATTGTATCTTCAGTTTTCGCTCCATGCTATAATTTTTGTATTAAACATATATCAATGCTATGAGCACCTCTTTCAGCGAACGATACGAGAAATTGAACCAAGAACAAAAACAGGCGGTGGAGACCACCGAAGGACCGGTGTTGGTGGTTGCCGGCCCGGGTTCGGGGAAAACCGAGTTGTTGGGAATGCGTGTGGCGAATATTTTGCGTACTCATGACACCGCGCCCGCCAATGTCCTGTGCCTTACGTTTACGGAAGCGGCGGCGCGAAACATGCGCGAACGTCTGCAGACCTTGATCGGCACGGATGCGCATCGGGTGGCCATACACACCTTTCACAGCTTCGGGGCCGATATTCTCAATCAGTACCCCGAGTTTTTTTATGGCGGAGCCAGCTTTGAACCGGCGGACGAAATGGTGCAGATTGAAGTCTTGGAAGAAATTTTTGCCGAACTGCCATATGACAGTCCGTTAAAGAAAACTCACGGAGATCAGTATGTGTACATGTCCGCGGTGAAAAGCAGCATTGATGCTCTTAAAAAGGCGGGTCTTTCCCCCGAAGAATTTCGTACGCTCCTCAAGCAAAACGAAGAGCAGCTTGCCCGGGTGAAAGACGATGTTGACCATGCGTTCGGACAGAAATTGAGCAAGAAACGATTACCCGATATTGAAGAACTTGCCAATACCTTTGAGCGTTTGGCCGGAGAATACGAAGCGGTCGCCCGGTACGAGGATCTGATGTCGCGATTGGCGGACTCCTTACGTACTGCTTTGGATGAGTCTCAAAGCCAAGACAAAACAACGCCGGTGAGCCAGTGGAAAAAAGAATATGTAAACAAAGATGATGACGGTCATCATTTAAAACCGTGGTTTTATCTGCGGAAAATGTATGATCTGGCCAATGTCTACGAAGCGTATCGAACGCGAATGCACGAGCGGCGGTACTTTGACTTTTCGGATATGCTTCTTGATACGGTGCAAACGGTCAGAGAACATCAGCGTTTGCGTGCCGAGTTACAAGAACGGTATGAGTTTGTGTTGGTGGATGAGTTCCAGGATACGAACGATGCGCAACTGCGACTCTTGGACATACTGACGCACGGGAAGTCGTCCCCCAATATCATGGCAGTGGGAGATGACGATCAGGCCATTTTTAAGTTTCAGGGAGCGGAGGTGTCCAATATTTTGCATTTCCGAGAGATGTATCCGGAGGCGCGCATGATTACCTTACGTCGTAACTATCGGTCGCGAGAAGAGATTATTTCTTTGGCGCGCTCCGTGGTTACGCAAGGATCCGAACGTTTGGAAAACTACTATGGCGAACTCAATAAAGAGTTGATCGCGTCCGGTTCGGAGACGAGCGGAGGCGCGGTGTATACCCCGGAATTTCAGACGGAAGAGGAAGAATATGTCTGGACCGCCCAAGAAATCAAGCGTTTGTTGGATGAGTGGTATCTTGCCGGAAATATTGCTGTAATCGCCCGAAGTCATAAAGAATTGCAAGCGTTGGTTCCGTATTTGGAATACTACGATATTCCCATAGCGTATGAAAAACAGCAAGACGTCTTAGCCGAGCCCCATATTTATCAGTTGATTCAGATGGCGCGCCTGGTGGAAGCGTTGCGGGAACAATTGTTGGATTATAGCGATGAGTTGATGGCCGAAGTGTTGTCATATCCGTTTTGGCAAATTGACCGACAGACTGTGTGGTCCGTCTCTCTTGTCAAGGGAAAGGAGCGCACCTCGAGTCATTGGATAGAAACCTTACGTCATAGTTCGCATCAAGGTCTGCGTCAGATTGCCGAGTTGTTTATCGCTCTGGCTCAGGTATCTGCGTATGAGCCCGTGGAATACATGCTTGATTACTTAATGGGTGAGCAAACACCA
>JAHEOE010000100.1 GCA_018609785.1 Minisyncoccota bacterium
AGAGATAACATTTTTGTTTTGCCCGCAAACTGATAACGAAAGCGCCAGCCCTTAGAGCCATTGATATCAACCAACAGAGATAAGCCACCGCCATCCGCCAGTGTATATGCCTTTTCCTTTGATTTAGCACGCTTAATTGCCATGTCTGTCAGCTTCATAAACCACCATATTGTATAGCCGGGATTGAATAGAAAATTTCTATACAAAAAACTATACAACAAATTGTATAGATTCCAAAAGACGGCGGTAGACCTCAGAAGACAGTGATTTTGCTGTAGGGCTTGATTTTAGTGGGGTTTGGAGACTTCAGGAGACGTTCAGAGAGGTTTGTTTGGAGCGGGCGAAGGGCTTAGAATATAGCGCATACTCAATTGATAAATAATAATTAAATAAATTCGATTTTAGATTCTATACAGATTTCTATACAACATTGTATCGCGCTAGGGGCTTTTCTGCTTTCAGGCTGAAGATATCGCGGCGAACGTTCACGTTGCGAAAATATCACCGCTACCATAATTTATTGCAGATAGTGAAACACCGACCAGACAGAGCCCTACCCGTAATCTCCCCGTGTTTTTCATGCCTCCGTTTAAAACGGAACCGTGATATCCCGATAATGGTTTCCCCCTATCCCACACACCGAACTACCCCAATAATATTGGGTCAGTTAAATGGCAGATTGCTGCCACTTTTAAAGTCGGGATTCCTCACCTTTGAATTTCCCGATTTCAAATCCGACAATGCTAACTTTTACTAACAGGTGACTATCTGCGCCCCGGTCAGTTGATACCCGTTAAACCATTCATGCCGACCAGTAGCAACAATCCGGCTCCCTTTCTGGCAGGCCATCAGTTCCAGCGCGTTAATATCAAATGCCACCAGCTTCAGCGGATAGGGGCTACGGCGTTCGCTTTCTGCCTGAATGGTCATTGTTGCCATTACTTTACCGGTAGCCGTCTTAACCCGCTGAGGTGGTTTTGTGACAGTACCAGTGACTGTGGCTGTGATGGGTTTTGCTTTTCGATATGAGCGCATGGATCACCTGCTGGTTGCTGAAACTGCGGATAGTATAACTCATTGATAACGCTTGTTTCCGGTATAAAGCCGGAATCACTTCTGCCATTGGTCACTGAATCAATGACCAACGATGATACGGGATAATCCCGCATGTAAAACCTTACCGTAATCTTACCGTTACCTCGCCCTAATCTCGCCCTTACCCCTCACCGCAATCTCACCGTTATATAGCTCTGACCCTTGTTGTAATCTTGTTGTGCCCCGAGGCCGTCACTTTGGGTATATGGAAAAACCTTACCGTAGCCTTACCGTTTGACCAATAATCATTAGGGTAACATTAGGGTCATACTACACCTCAGCCTGGGTTATTGTTGAGCAACATGCTGATATCTATCCAGAGTGTGATTTAGCATTCTGGCGTGAGCCACCGATACCGGAGCCTCCTGTCCGGTCATTGTCCTGATACAGGCAGCGGATAGCGTGGCATAAGCTGGTGGTCTGTCCGGTGATTGTCCGGTACGCAGTAGCATACAGGCTATTCCGGTGCGTACCAGTCTGCGTACTTCACGCAGATACTGCCTTTTTGGTGGATACCTTAGCGGATACCTCGCGGCTGGATACCGAAACACGGAAAGCCAGTAATCGCGCCTGGCTGATCCATCTCCGGCAGCTGTTCGATGTCTGGTTTTATCAGGTTCCGATGTTAACATTTGTAAACGTCTGAGGGCTTTCCCCTGGCTGGCTTACTCATCGTTCCAGTGCTCTAACTATCACCCTTTCCGGCTATTGCGATAACCACAACGGCACAAAGCGCAAATCTGAGCTTTGCTTGTTTAACAGATAGTTAGATTGATATCAGCTTACTATCTGAACTGTATAACACTGTTATACACTGGTATAATATCCAGCATATACCAGTAAAAGGACTTTTAGCATGAGCAATTCTAACCTTGTCGCATTTCGTCTCCCCGCAGAACTCCAAACCGTGTTTAATGACGCTGTAGCGGCTTCCGGCAGCGATAAAACATCATGGATAGTCTCAGCCATTAACGAGAAGCTGAACCGTCCAGAGGGGAATCCTGATGTCCGTATGCTGACGCTGGTGGAAAGACTGGAATCCGCCGCCGCTTCCCTGATTGCAGGTAAAGCCGATATTCCGCCTCACGCCTACAATGAACCGGCTATCGTCGCTGTGGTCAATCAGGTGCTGTCTGAGGGGATCGATAACGGGCGTGTCATTGCTGAACGGATTAACGAGGCTGGCTATCAGACAAAGGCCGGTAAAGCGTGGGACAAGGATATCTATTCAGCATGGAAGCGGCACAAGGATATTGCCGGGAAGCTCAACGGTTAATTACCTCTGTAGTTCTTGGCTTTTTAACTGCGCAGAACCTTAGCAAATCTTAGCATTTTTTTGCGCACTCTGCCGAGTCTGATTCTCTTTAATCCCTTGTGTTACGTGGCTTGTGACAGGTTCGCATTCGGTTCGCACTTTGCGCAGAGTGGTTCGCAATTCGCAGTTTTGGGTTTCGTTTTGCACAGTTCAGTGCGCAATTTCTGGTGATAACCTTAAGTTTTCTGTAGTGGAGAACTGCGAATAGCATTACTTCAGGTTAGGGAATTACCTTATCAAACCTTATCATCCGGAACGTTAGCAAATGTTAGCATCTGTGCCGGGTCAGAAACGCCAGATAACGTTATCAATTGTTATCATTTTACCTAAGATTTCCAAAGATTCAGTCCCGATAAACCTTAAGAAAACTCAAGATTGCGACATCCGAAAACGTTAGGATTTGTTAGGATTTCCAGTGCTGTCGGTGGGACATTTCCGGCTGACGTGGGACATTGGGACACGTGGGACATTGCGCGGGACATGTTCCACATTTCATGGGACACAAAACTCAGTGATTTTTTATGTAACCTGCTGAACTGGCTGTGAATGTCTGTCAGTGATGCGGTGGGACATGGGACACAAAATCAAAAACGTGTACCTAGCCGCAGACCACGGCGCACAATGTCCCGTGTTGTAATTTCCGCTGGTAAGGACCCATTTTTTATTTTGCTCCCTCACATTCGTTAAAACTCATCAAACGGTGGTGTCTGGTCTATATCTTCCGGCTGCTGATAAATATCCCATGCTGACGGCGGTGTCGGTTGCTGTCCGGGTTGTGGCGACTGGCTCTTTCTTCCGCTTTTCGGTCTGACCGTTTTGGCACTGATAACACTGTCCGCGACAACCTGATAACCCGTTTGTGTTCCGCCGTCCTGAGCCGTCCACTGGTTAATCTGCATAACTCCCGACACGCTAACCATATCGCCTTTTACATGCAGGGCTAACGCTTCCGCCTGTTTACCGAACGCAATCACACCCAGCCAGAAGGTGGCCTGTCCGTCTTGTGCGCTGTGGCACGGTAATGAGACAGCTAACCTTCCCATTGCCATACTCGCGCCGGTGTTGGTACTGCGCTCTGTCGGGTCTGCCACTAACCGCCCGTATGCTGAAATATGTGCTGTCATTCTTCCCCCGATAGTCCCGTTTTTATGGACTGGTAAAACTCAATTTTAGTTAAGATTTGTTAGGATTTAATGTCTATATTTGTCGCTATTCAGCCCGCTTTCACGGGCTTTCCAGCATGTCCGAAAATCATCAAAGCTATACGCCTCGCGCGCGTGCGCGTACTGGTGTCTAAATCATCAAAGTTCACGCTCCAGCTTCTCAATGATAGCCTGTCTGACAAACTCTGCACGGTTGCCCCGCGTATACCTGCCGCGCTTAATGTGGCTATCTACCGCGTCAATGACAGACTGCTCACAGGTCACTATCAGGCGTGTTGTCGGTGTACCATTAAAGTAGCGGTTAGTCTGTTTCTTTGTGCTTTTCTGCATGGTCTGCCTCCGTTATCACTACAGGCGGTGACGGGCTTTGTATTCCCGCTTGCGCCGCGCTTTTGCTTCTGCCGGATTGCCTGCCAGAGTAAGGCATCTTTCACGCTGTTCTATTGCGTAATTGCGTCTCTGTTCATCCTGACAGCGGTCGAACACCTCCAGCCACCGGCGCGCTCCTCTGTAATACAACCCAGCTTCCTCCAGTGCCTCCGCTTTAGAATCCTTTATCACCGGCTCACCTCATTCACTGACTGGCCGGTTTTGGCACTGTCCCACTTATCCAATTTCCGCTGTGCGTCCTGCTGCTGCTCCGGTGTTACCTCTCCGTTTGGCTGTCCGGTCATATCAAAGCGACTGCTACCCAGAGTAAGGGCTTTCAGATACACCACGCGGTTGATGTAGTCGTACAGCCCCTGCTTGATGTGTGAAACGGTAATATCCAGCCCCCGCGCCTCAGCATCGGCAATCATCTGTTCCCGTATGCCGATTGCCAGCGGTCTGGCTCCCTGCCGGGTGAATACAGGCCAGTGCTGCGCTATCCGGTCTGTACGGCGTTTCCGCTTCTTCGCGTGAGCCTCTGCCCTGTTTTTCTTCTGCGGCTGCTGTGGGGCTTCCTGCTGCGTTTTAGCCTGTGCGCTTTTTGGTGCTTCGGTAGCGGATGGTATGGCTGCTGTTGATTTCCTTTTCAGGGTTAAAATTGGTCTGCTCATTTATCTGCTTCCCCCCTAATTAATGCTTTCCGGCTTTCGTACTCACTAATAATGGTTACGGTCATATCATATAAATCATCAGCAGCGCGTTTGGCATCCTCAATACTGAAATCGTAAAAAGTCATAAACGAATGAGTGATTGCTCTCGCTGTGCTTTTTGTTGCGTACTGTAAATAAATTCTCTCTGCCCGCGCCTCAATGTCCTGCCGGAAATCCTCACAGGCAAAAAGCCATCGGTACGATCTCTGGTATGGCTCATTCAGCCATGTAACATCTGCTTTTTTAATTCTCGCCCACACGATAATCAGCGGTTGCTTCTTTTCATCGCAATAATTCAGGTGGTCGCCGGGAACAAACAGTGACGGCCTGCCAGAAGTAACGCAATATCTTTTCGTTTTTTCCGATGTGTTGTTCATTTCTCAACCTCAATTCTATTTGTGCGTACGGTGTGCAAAAAGTTTTATGCTTCAACTGTTCATCTGTTCATAAAAAGGTAATACTTTTAAATAACATGGCGTTACAAATGAACACTACAATGAACAGTTATGAACACTTGATGATCACTCTACATAAAACAATGAACAGTTATGAACACTTAATGAATACTTAAATTTCAAGTATTCATTCATTACCTATTGATATTTATATTTATTTCTTAACAATGAACAGTATGAACACTTTTCCTTAAACTTTACCCGCACACTATTTTGACGGTACACGGGGGAGCCAGTCTTCCGCCTCCGATTCGTTTAATTCGAGGTTTGTTCTTACTCCATGAGTAAACCTGTCCTTGATGTATTTTTTCCCCAGTTCTTTCAGTGCGCCGTCAATCGACCGCCCGAATGTTGTCAGGGTCAGCGGGTTTTTATTGCCGTTCCCCTGCATGTACGCAATGTAAGCGTGATACAGGTACTTGCGCGGGGCGGGCGGTGAGATATTGGCATTCCCCATAAACATCCCTGACACGCTCTCCAGTGCGACCAGATAAGCGCAGAAATCTATCAGCGGGTCTGTTTCACGTTTGACCTCTGTTGCTTCACCGGAACCGCGCTGCTCAATCAGTAGTGTGCTGGCCGTCTCTGAGTCCGGGAATTCCCGCAGCA
>JAHEOE010000101.1 GCA_018609785.1 Minisyncoccota bacterium
TATCCATGAAGAATACGAAAAACGCAATTTCTGTGACCTAAATTCAGGATTCCCTCCGATATCCAGTTCATATAACGCTTCCGGGGGTTTGACCGTGTGTTCTTGCCCCGAATGCAGATTGCGGATACGAAGCTCGGTTAATCCTTCAACGGTGACTCCGACGACCACATAATCCTGAAAAAGCTCCAAGGCATCAATGACATGTCCCGGCCGATGGGGAATACGCTCGTACCAATACTCAGATTCATAGACATGCTCGGGCGCAATTTCAAGAAGCCTGAAGTCGGGCGCGTCTCTGTTCGACAGGACATAAAACACGCCGTGTCCGTGGTCAACGGAGTATTCATGCCCCTGTTCTCGTTCCCAAAATACGTGGGGCTTATCCGACTTGCCATCTGCGGGGAAATAGGATATTTCACTCGTTTCTTTGCTCTCACTCTCAATCAAGATATACCGATCATCCGCGGAACGATCAAGCCCGACAAAAAACCGTTCGTCTTGTTCATCGTACACGAGAACATCCTCTGAAGATGAAGTGCCCAACACATGTTTGTAGACCCGGAACGGCCGGTGAATCTCATTGAGTACGGTATAAAAGCACGTTTGCGAATCCATTGCCCACACGAGGTCGGCTGTATGTTCCAAATAGTCCGCGTAATGACTTCCCGTTTGCAGATCTTTAAACGACATGGTATAGGTTTCCGACCCATCCACGTCCACGGAATACGCTAACGTCTGATGGTCGGGACTCACTTCAAATTCGCCCAAAGATAAGAACGGTCGTCCTTCGGCCAGCACATTCTGATCCAGAAGAATTTCTTCCTCTCCTGTTCCGGACCGCGACATCCGACAAAAGATCGGGTACTGCTTCCCTTCCTCAGTACGCGTATAATACTGCCAACCGTCTTTGGAAACCGGTGCGGACACATCCGTCTCCTTTATCCGACCTTTGATCTCTTGGAACAGTTCTTCCTGAAGATCTTTCGTATCCGCCATCTGCCGATCGGTATACCGATTTTCGGCTTCAATGTAATTAAGGACCTCTTGATCGGTTCTGTCTCGGTACCCGTAAAACGGATCAACCCGTTCTTCGCCGTGCACTTCAATGGTTTTCGGCTTCTGCGGCGGTTGGGGAGGATTCATTCCGACCATAAACACCTATTAAAGTTATCTTTTGCATTCATCGTACGCTATACCTCGCGTAAAAACAAGTCATTGACATAATCTTCATCAATTTGACTCTTTAATTATCCTCTTGCTACGCTAAAATCAACTTAAAAGACACATATGGACCGTGGTAACCTTGTTTCAAAAATACAAGAACATATACAAAATGGAGTAGGTAAAGATGCCATCTCTCAAAAACTTACGGAACACGGATACGGTGAAAAAGAGATTAAAGATTTACTCCAAGAAGCTGAGCAATCATCTGCCGAGCATACCACTTCGCAAGACTCTTCCTCGAAGGGATTTGCTTTACCATTTTCTACGTTCTTTTTACTTCTGATTATCTATTGTTTTGTCAGTATGGGAGTTGTTGCAGTTACCGGCTCAGGATTTGGTCCAATGATCACCCTCATCTTTGGATTAACAGGTTCTGCTATTCTTCTCGGTTTTGTACTACTAATTGGTATTATCTTAAAACTTTCAAAGAATAATCAAACCAGTACTCCCGCTATATTGATGGTCCCCTCTATACCATGGAAATTAATAGGAGGAACTCTTTTGGTACAGCTATTTTGGACTTTATTTAGACATACCATTAATTGCTTTAATACCGGCGGTGATCCAGTAGTATACACCAATTTTTTACAAAAAATCACTATAGGAGAAGATGTTATATGCGATAATAAAGGTCGTTATGAGGCATGGATATCTGATGACATTATGGGGATAATTTTTATATCCTACTGCTTACTTGTAATCTCTTCCGTAGGACTGATTCTATATAACACAAAACTTGTCCCTGCTTCTAAGTCAATACACATATTTTCTTATATTTCCATATTTCTCTCTATCATTATGTTGATTCTTTTATTCTTTCTTCCATCTCAAACAATAGAATTTGTAGGGAAACATTTTTTCGATCTCTTTTTATAACACAGCTCTCAATACCAAAATCTATAACGCATCTCAAAAGTAGGGGAGAACTCCTCCGCCCTTTCGGGCACCTCCTCTTTAAAAAGAGGAGGACACGGCCTGTCTTACTTTTCTAGAGTGTTGTATAGCAATACGGATAATTCTTGTGTTTTCCTCCTTTTTAAAGGAGGAAAAGCCCGAAGGGAAAGGAGGTTGATGCTCGAACATCCTGTGTACATTGCTAACAGCAGTCCCTCCGAAAATAGGCTTTCGAGAGAAAGCCGTAAAAAACATACCAGTGTTTTTTACGTGCCCGTACAAACTTCGAGGGAAAGTGAGGATACGTCGACACGGCAGTCCCCTGAAAATAGAAGCTCGTCAGAGCTCCGGAAAAAACATTTGTAATGTTTTTTCAGTGCCCGTTCAAGCTTCGAGGGAAAGTGAGGTTTCGTGGCTATATACCATATTCATAGGAAAGAAAAGACTTTTGAGATGCGCTTTACTTTTTCACAACCGTATATCAACTGTATCCGCTACCGTGTATCATATCCGAACAATATACGTTCGCCGGTACCTTCAAGACACTTCTTTCATGCTTTTGACAGAGTCTTCGCTCCCTCCTTCATTGCTAACCGCCTCGCTTCCTCATATAATAGGACAGAAGAAATAAGATAAGATACAGAAACACCTATGAAACTAACCAGCACCGCCTTTCAGAACAACGAGTATATTCCGCAAACCTACACCTGCGACGGAGATAATATCAATCCGGACCTCTCGATTGAGAACATTCCCGAAGAGACGCAGTCCCTGCTGTTGATCATGTACGACCCGGACGTACCCGAACGTATTATGCCGAGTGGTGAGTTTTATCATTGGGTGGTCTTCAATATTGATCCGGAAACCTTGGAAATCTCCGAGAATACCGAACCGGACGGGGTATGCGCACGCGGAGATGCCAACGGGAATTGCGGCTACTACGGTCCGTGCCCGCCGGGAGAGGAACACCGCTATTTCTTCATCGTGTATGCTTTGGACGCCAAATTGGACCTCGACGAAGGTGTCTCCTACGATGAAGTCCTGCAAGAACTGGAAGACACCACTCAACTCGCCCGCGCCGAACTCTTGGGACGCTACGAACGGTAACTTACGAATCCGACGTATCTTTCGTCTTCAGATACGTGCGACCTTGCAATTTGACGGGTAAAAACGACCGGTTCGTGTATTTCTCGTATCCCGCGCCGTAGCCCATGTCCTTCATTAAGGAAGTGGGCGCGTTGCGTACCTCATACGGAATGGTCAGATTCCCGTATCGTTTTACGTCATCAAGCGCGGCAAAATACGCCTCATAGGCGCTCCGATCTTTCTTGGCCTTTGCCAAATAGGCAGTGCAATGCGCCAAATTGATTTGCGCTTCCGGCAAGCCCACCGTATCCACGGCGCGGAACGTTTCGTTGGCGACCACCAACGCCGTCGATTGCGCAAGACCAATGTCCTCACTCGCAAAAATGACCAACCGACGAGCGATGAATTTGGGGTCTTCGCCCGCCTCAATCATGCGTGCCAAATAATAGAGCGCCGCGTCCGGTTGACTCGCGCGCATGGACTTTATGAACGCACTGATGGTGTTGTAATGCTCGTCTCCTTCTTTGTCGTACTGAATGTGACGAAACTCGAGAAACTGCTTGAGCGCCTCCGCATCCACCGTCTTATAGAGACTCCGAATGTCATCCAGCAAGGAAATAATGCGTCGCGCGTCTCCCTCGCCCATTTCCACAAGCATGTGCTTGGCTTCTTCGGTAATCGGCACGTCCGTGCGATCAATAACCTGACTCAATTCTTCAGCGGACAACGCATACAGGCTAAATACGTGGAGCCGTGACAACAAGGGCGAGATAATCTCGAAACTGGGGTTCTCGGTCGTGGCTCCGATCAACGTAATCTCCCCCGTCTCCACATACGGAAGCAGAATGTCTTGTTGAAGCTTGTTGAACCGATGAATTTCATCCAAGAAAAGCATCTTAGGCGCAGGTGTCTCGTACTGAATAATCCGCCGGATATCTTGCTTGCCCGCCGACACCGCGGACAGCTCAAACAGTTCTCCTTCGAGTGCCCGAGCATATATCCGCGCCAAGGTGGTCTTCCCCGTGCCCGGCGGTCCCCATAACACAAACGAGAACAGATGCCCGTTCTCAATCGCGGTCTTTAACGGCGTCCCTTCCCTGACCAAATGGTTTTGGCCGATAAATTCTTCAAGATTTTGCGGACGGATGTATTCGGCGAGCGGTTGCATATATACGCATCATACAGCAACCTCCGCCCTTCTTCAATAAAAAAAGATCCGACACGCGGTATGCCGGATCGTAGGTTATAGCAACTTCACTTCACTTTTCCGATTATTCCCATATTGCGTCCGTTCTCTTTGTTTTTATCTCGACGGTGAGAAAAGAACTGTTCATCGGGATCGTTATACGTATCACATGCCTTTCGCCAATTGGTTTGACACCA
>JAHEOE010000102.1 GCA_018609785.1 Minisyncoccota bacterium
ACGCCCTCGCTCGTTCAGCCTGGTCAGCTGTTTAACTACGTCCTGAAATTCTTCCCACGTCTCGGGCGGATCCACAATTCCCGCATCATCAAACATATCCCGATTGTAATACAACGCTAAACTGTCCGTATACAGCGGGAAGCCATAAATACGTCCTTCTTCAGTTAAGAAGTCTTTTTCCACTACCTGCAAAAACCGTTCCCTATATGCTTTTTCGCTCATGACGTCTTTCGGAGCGGGTGCCATTTTTCCCTTATGCTTGTTGAGCCAGGTGTGATGCGCGGCAAAAATATCCGGCCCGCGCTGTTCGGCGAGTGCGTTCGTCAAATTCTGTTCGTAGTTTTCTATAGTTCGTTTTCGGTACGTAATGGAAACATTGGGATACCGCTCCTCAAATGCTTCAATATATTTGCCCATCAGAGAAGAATTGTCCCAAACACCCCACATGAGAATTTCTGCTTCCGCTTCTTGGCCGGAACTCCCCCCTCCGCCGGGATTCAGTCCCCGAAACGCAAAAAAGAGCAAGGCCGCAATCAACGCAAACACGCCAAAACCTACGATAATAAGATTCTTTTTGTTCCCTAAAATCGTATTCATACCTCCACCGTAAATGCCAGGGCATAATGATACCGTCCGGCTTTCAGTTCTTTATGAAACGAAAAGCCGTGTTTTTCGAACAGCACTCTCAATTCTCCTTTGTCAAGTCGGGTGTTTTTGGGAGGCCCCAACGGACTGTCTTTTTGCCATTCCACAGCTACGACGCGACCGTTCTCTTTGAGAATACGACGCGCTTCGGAAAGAACCGCCGCCTTATCCTTAACCTGAAAAATAACATTATGGATAAGCACCATATCCATTTTTCTTTCGGAAACCCCGGTACTGTGCTCTTTCTCCAAATCGGCTCGGATGGGACGGATGTTGTTCAAACCTTGAGACTTGCTTTTACTCTGTAAAACCTGTAACGCGGCGGGCCGAATATCAAACGCAAAAACCCGACCTTCCGGTCCGATACGCCGGGCCATTTCCACCGCAAACTCACCGGACCCGCTCCCGAAATCGGCGATATACTCCCCCGCGGACAGATCAAACTGATCGACAAAGTCCCGCGGAGCGAAGAATGAATCAGTATGTGCCAGAGGTTGTGTTTCCATTACTCCTCAGTATAAATGGTTAGGTGTGAATTCGTCAAAACCGACGTAATGTAACATGACGTACGCAACCGGAAAGCAACTCAAACATATGTTTTTAAGATGTGATTCGTATTTAGAAGCCATCTCAAAATTCACATAACCAAAATATATCGAGGCTAACGACTCATATGAAGGAACCCGGGCAGGGAGTGGCTAGGCATGTGCACTGAATATGAGTCGTTAGCCGAGATCATATTCGTATATTACAGTAATCGAAAGAATATTTTTGAGATGGCTTCTAGTAAGGTTGTAAATATATGAAGGCGACAGAGACGCATACTAGAGGGGCTGAAAGAGTATTTTGAGATGTGTTCTAGAACGCGTCTCAAAAGTAGGGCGAACTCCTCCGTCCTTACGGACACCTCACTCTTTATCAAAATTTGAACGGTCACGTAAGAACATACGATGTTTTTTACGGCTTTCTTGCGAAAGCCTATTTTCGTGGGGACTGCCGTGTCGATATTTAAACAAGTTTCTTGACGAGAACTCCTCCGCCCCTTACGGGGCACCTCCTCTTTAAAAAGAGGAGGACACAACCTGTTTTCCTCCTTTAAAAAGGAGGAAAACACAGCAAGATACACTCACATAAGAATGTTTCTATAGCAAAGTTCAATAGTATATCCACTGTATATCTACCCTTCTTCCTCTTCTTCCGTCTCTTCCGCATCCGACTCTTCAGTCAAAGCAATGGAAGCCACGGTATCCTCTCCGCTCAATCTCATCAGACGCACTCCCTGCGTATTGCGTCCCAACTGAGGTACATCGGAGAACAGATGAATCTTAATGACATTTCCGCTTTGAGACATGGCAATCAGCCTGCTCTCTCCCTCTTCGGCGATACGCACACTCTGTACCGTACCGGTTTTGGAGGTTACTTTGGACATTTTGATACCACTGCCGCCTCGTTTTTGACGACGGTATCCGCTAAAGGGAGTACGCTTTCCATACCCGTTTTCGGTCATCATAACAAGCCAGCCTTGTTTATCCGCGGGCAACATTTCCATACCCAAAACCGTATCCTCTTCGTTTAATTCGATTGCTTTCACCCCGGCGGCGGTACGGCCCATAGACCGCACATCCTGTTCCGAGAACCGAATAGCCTGTCCGTTACGGGTATACACCAGCATATCTTCTCCGTCTCGGACACATCCCACGGCCTGCAACTGATCGCCGTCCTTGAGATTGACCGCGCGAATTCCTCCTTGGCGAATATTGTCAAAGGCGGAAAGCGGTGTTTTCTTGATAATTCCCTGCCTTGTCAGAGTAACAATATACTCACATCCGTCTTGCTCGGGAGTTAGCACACAGGTAACCTTCTCTCCGCCCGAAAGATTGAGGAAATTCACAATGGAGTACCCTTTGGAATTACGAGATCCTTGCGGAATGTCATACGCTCGCAAAGAGAGCACTCGACCGGTGTTGGTAAAGAAGAGCATGCGACTGTGAGCGGTGGTATGCAAGAATGAAGAAACAAAGTCGGATTCCCGTGTTTTTATCCCGGACATTCCCACACCGCCCCGATGCTGAGACCGATAATTACTGGGGCTCATACGCTTGATGTAGCCTTGGTGCGTAAGTACGACAATGGTCTCCTCGTCCGGAATAAAGTCAGTCTCGTCAAACTCTTTGGCGGATCCGCCATGCACATACGAACGCCGTTCATCTCCATACGTATCTCGGACATAGGCCAAGTCTTCCTTGATAACCTCCAAAATACGTTGCTCACTGGCCAGAATGGTCTCCAATTCTTCAATAAATGCTTGCAGTTCTCTCAACTCATTCAAGATCCGTTCCCGTTCGAGTCCCGCCAACGTTTGCAAACGCATATCCAGAATGGCTCGCGTTTGCGCTTCGGAAAACTCAAATTCACTCACCAAATTATGAAACGCGTCTTCTTTGGTACGCGAGCCGCGGATAATTTCGATAACCCTATCAATAAAGTCCAGAGCCTTATTAAGTCCTTCCAGAATATGCTCACGCTCACGCGCTTTCTTGAGCTCATACTGAATCTTACGAATAATGACTTCCTTGCGATGCTCTATATAGTATTGAAGCACTTGCTTGAGTCCCAACGTACGTGGCTCAATTCCTTCGCAAAGAGCAAGCATATTCACATGAAATGTCTTTTGAAGTTCGGTAACTTTATACAGTCTGTTTAAGACCTTTTGCGGATAAGCTTCGGACTTCAACTCAATCACCAACCGAATTCCTTCCTTGTCCGATTCGTCCCGAATATCCCGAATGCCTTCCACTTTCTTTTCTTTGACCAAATTAGCCAGTTTCTGAACCAAATTGGCCTTGTTAACCTGATAGGTCATTTCGGTAACCACAATATTGTACGCGCTCTTTGTGCGTGGCTCGATTTCGGCTTTGGCTCGAGTAACGATCGGTCCGCGTCCGGAAGCATACACATGCTCGGTGTTACTGTCCCGAAACACCTCTCCCCCGGTTGGAAAATCAGGACCTTGAATATACGTCAACAGATCTTCGGTGGTAGCGTCCGGCGTATCAATTAGATGAATAGTGGCATCCACCACTTCTCGTAAATTATGGGGCGGAATATTGGTAGCCATCCCCACAGCGATACCGCTGACACCGTTTACAAGCAGATTGGGAATCCGCGCGGGTAAAACCGTGGGTTCTTTTTGAGTCCCGTCGTAATTTTCCTGAAAATCAACCGTTTCCTTCTCAATATCCACCAACATCTCCTGCGTAATGGGCATCATCTTAGCCTCTGTATACCGCATGGCCGCGGCGGAATCACCGTCCATGGAGCCGAAATTTCCCTGCCCGTTCACCAACGGATATCTCATAGAGAAATCTTGAGCCATACGAACCAAAGAATCGTAGACCGCGACATCGCCGTGAGGATGATACTTACCAAGCACTTCCCCGACAATCGTGGCGGATTTACGGAACTTTGCTTCCGGACGCAAATTAAGCCCGTGCATGGAATACAAAATTCGGCGATGTACAGGTTTCAACCCGTCTCGCACATCGGGAATGGCACGATCGACAATAACACTCATAGAGTAATCCAGGTACGCTCTCTCCATCTCCTGGACCAAATTGGTCACTTCGATACGTCCGGCGGCCGGATCCTCAAAATTTTGCGGGTTTTGATCTTGATCACTCATATTAGCGTGTTACCTCCAGTAGATAGGTTTGCGTGGTTCCGGACGGCAGATCACTCGATTTGAGAGTCAAACTCTCGTTCCGTTCGGAATTGGTTACGGCATACTCTTCCACAAACGCGGATATGTCATTTCGTTCCTCGGAAATACCGTTACTTGCGGCATAGGTAGGAATCACGATACGCGGCTGGATCGTATTGATGGCTTTAACTGCCTGCTTGGTGTCCATCACCCCATATCCGCCGACCGGAATAAAAAGTATGTCGGGAGTTCCGATAAAATCCACCTCGCTTGGTTCAAGACCTCTATCCAAAGCGGAAAGCGAAGCGCAGACCAGGTCCGCAAAATTCAAAGAAACCAAGTGAGTTTTATCTCCCGTTTGTGTTCTGATTGCTTTGACGCGAGCGGTTACGCCCTGATAGGAGTACTCACCGGCTCCGTCAACCACAAAGGCGGATGACTGCTCAAGCGCATTTACCAATGCTTCAGGATACGTGTCCCGAGAGGTTTCCAAAAACACCAAATCTTCTTTAAATTTAGGTATGGAACCGCCATGTATAACATGAGAAAGCCCTAAAAACACACGCTGACTTTTCTCTTGAAGCCTAACACTGCCTTCACCTAACCATTGCATTTTCATATCTGATTTGATTATTCTTCTAATTTCCGAGTCAGCAAATCACGAGCCATTTGAGGGTTGGCTTTGCCCTTGGTTTCTTTCATAACCTGTCCGACCAAAAACTGAATCGCTTTGGCGTTCCCGTTTTGATAGTCACTTACGGAATTGGGATTGGCAGTAAGTACCGTCTGAATCACTTCTTCCAACTGACCTTCATCACTGATCTGAGCAAGACTCTTATCCTCTACAATTTGCGACGGATCTCCTTGAGTTTTTACCATTTCTTCCAGAAGAGTCTGAGCTCCGCTTGAAGAAACGGTTCCTTTATGCACAATGGTTACAAACTCCGCGAAATTTTCCGGTGTTACCCGTGGGTCTTCAAAGCCTCCGTACTCGTATTGGTGTCGTATAAGCTCGGTTAGCAGATAGTTAACGGCCTGTTTAACGAGAGACGTATACAGATCACTGTCAAGGACATTGTCAGCCGTAAGCTCCGTATAGGCATTCACCGCCCAGGCACGCAATTCGGAAATGGTATGCTCAAAATAATCGGCCAGGCGTTTATCCTTAACCAAGGTATCCGCTTTTTCCCCGTCTACAAAATACTGCGCCTCAAATCGCTTCTTCTTCTCGTACGGACGCTCCACCAATATATCCTCAGCTTCTTTGCGAAGAATATCCGTATGAAATGCCGGGATATCAGGCTCTTGAAAATACCGATAATCATGCGCTTCCTCCTTAGCGCGTTGAGCGAATGTCTGTTGTCGATCCATATCCCATCCTCGCGTTTCTTGGGTCAAAGATTCTCCGTTTTCCAAAGCGCGTATTTGACGTTCTCGTTCGTATTCAATACTATCTCGCACGGAACGGAAAGAATTGAGGTTCTTAACCTCTACCTTGGTCCCCCATTTGTCTGTTTCGGTATCTTTCATACTAATATTCACCTCGCAACGCATCTGCCCCTTCTCCATATCCGCGTTCGAGACCCCCAAATACCGAAGCATCAATTGGAGTTGTTCACAAAAAGCGGAGGCTTCTTCTCCGGTTTTGATATCGGGTTCGGTAACCAATTCCATCAACGGAACGCCGGCACGGTTGTAATCAATTGAGGTCGTGCCATCCACATGTTGGAGCTTCCCGGTATCTTCTTCCATGTGAATACGACGAATACGCACCGAGGTTTCTCCTTCGGAAGTCTCAAACGTTAACTGACCGTTACTGCACAACGGCCGCTCATATTGACTGATCTGATACCCTTTGGGCAGGTCCGGGTAAAAGTAATTTTTCCGTTCAAACCAGGACTCCTCGACAATATCGGTGTCCAAAGAAAGCCCGACAGCGGCCAAATTGACCAATGCTTGCCGGTTCGGCACAGGCAAAGTCCCCGGATGGGCCGTACACACAGGACAAATATGAATATTGGGGATTTCTTCCAGCCCCAAGCCATTTACACAGGAGCAGAACATTTTTGTATTGGTTTTGGACTGCATGTGAATTTCCAGACCGATGACAGGTTCGTAGCGGGACATACCGCAATTCGTATTAGATTTGCAAACTGTCTTTAGGATAGCATAGAAGGCCGAAAAAAGAAAGTCCTTTATATGCGGTGTGATAAATAGTCCGAAAAAATATTTTTGAGATATCTATCATGCCCATATGAAGGCGACAGAGCGTATGAACGAATTTTGGGTATGGTGGGCCGTAGGCATTAAATGCCAGTGAATACGTCTCTGTCGCCTTCATATACTTCCATCTTCAATAATTTTGAGATAACCTCTAATATATCGACGAAACCAACAGTTCTGGTTATCCGTTCAGTATCTTATAGATGTGCGCGTTCACCTCGGCGCAAACAGTGTGAATATCCTGCTCGGAAGGATATGAATAAAAGAACATTCCTCCTCGAATTTCTCCGTCAAGGACCGTATGCAAACGTTCCAACGGCGTACCGCACCGAAAAATAATAAGTCCGTTTTTACGATGTTCCTGTCCTTCATCATAAATAATATGGACTGCCGCGGTATTCATAGCTAAATGTTCGGAAAGCTCGGCGAACGCCGCGGACAAATTCTGAGAAGTGGTCTGAGTTTTCTCAAAATCATGAGGAAACAGTTTGGAATAAACCAACGTATCTCGTCCGGCCCGGGAACTTTCAATAACACGATCAAAGGAAATATGAGCCATAATGCGTCCTACCAATTTCACCATTGAAAGACTTTTGGTCTTATACAGAACCCGAATAATCTCTTCTCTTCGAGCTCCTCGTTCCATTAACTCGGACGCATCAAGAAACGTACGCGGAGCGGTGGTTGGGCTTTGGAAATTATGCGTCTCTCGGATAAGACTGAGCAAAAGAGCGGTCGCAATCGGCTCGCCAATCGCGTATTGCGCCTCTGTTTTAATAAGATCAAAGACAATCTCGGCCACACTTACGCTGCCAATATCCACCAGATTAACCTGTCCGTACATATCATGCGCGGGAGAGTTGTCAATTGCCACAATGGGAGTTTCGTAAAAAAGGTCCGGATTATCATAAAAGAGACTTCCCAAAGAATACAAATGAGGCGTATTCAATGTAATAATAAGATCAAATTCATACTTACCGCCCTGAACGGTTACATGTTCGGAACTCAACACTCCCTTTTCCGGTGTCAGATAAATATTAAGTGTCTCTCCCGATGTTTCATAACGCATCTCTTCGATCGGCACTTGACTGGTATCAATGGAAATGACGCCCTCACGCGACCCGGAAAGTTCGCGCTGAATCATGGACGTATCCAAAAAGTCGTACCGAGAAACATCAAGACTTGCCGGCGCGTACAGATGTACGTCCTTCTCCATCGCTTTACACACATGATAGAGTGCCACGGCACTACCCAAAGCGTCTTCTCCGCCTTCTTCCGGAAGCGGAATAAGGATCGAGGAACTGCTATTCACAAGCTTACTGATTTGCTGCTTTATCTCCAACGACATGGTATACCCGGTTATCTCAAATAAGACGGAAGTATACCGTATCATACTTGTGTTTGTCAATTTCTCGCAAAGCGCTCTCTTTATAAAAAAAATACCACCTCGCCGGACAAACCTTGACGAGGTGGCTATCTTCTAAAGCCGCCGAACCAAATTACCAATCAAGCGTACCACCCACTTGGTACTCGGTAACGCGAGTTTCGAAGAAGTTCTTCTCTTTGGACAGATCAATCGCCTCGGACATCCACGGGAACGGATTGTTCACGTTAAACTGCACAGGCAGTCCGATACGACTCAATCGACGATCGGCAATATATTCCACATATTGACGGAACCCGGCGGCATTCATCCCCATAAACCCTTTCGGGAACGCATTAGCGGCAAAGTTGGACTCAATATCCACCGCTTCATGAATGATATTGATAATCCGTTGCTGAAAGTCCTCAGTCCACAGTTCCGGTTGCTCTTCCTTAATCGTATTGATCATGTCAATGCCAAAATTAAGATGATTGGATTCGTCACGCATGATGTACTGAATCTGTTCGGCCGAGCCCACCATTTTGTTCTGTTGCTGAAGCGCTAAAATAACCGCAAACGCGCTATAGAAGAAGATCCCTTCAAGAACCAACGCGGCCACACAGAGATTTTCCAGGAATTTCTGATCGGACTCGAAATCTCCGGTCTGAAAGTCTTTGTCAAAAATCCCTTCGTTAAAAGTCACGATGAACGAGGCTTTGTCATAAATTTGCTCGTGCTCCCGGTACATGTTGAAAATACGTCCGCTGTCCAGCCCGAGACTCTCCACCATGTACTGATACGCATGCGTATGGATGGCCTCTTCATACGCCTGTCGCAATAGATACAGACGACATTCCGGAGAGGTGATGTGGTTGTAGAAAGCCATGACGATGTTGTTGGCCGCGATGGAATCGGCGGTAGTGAAGAACCCGAGGACCGTTTCAAAGGCGTGTCGTTCATCTTCGGTCAGAGCAGTGGGTGATTTCCACTGCTCGACGTCTTTTTGCATGCCGATTTCGGTCGGGAGCCAATGGTTGGCGTTTCCGGTGTTATAGTAATCCCAAGCAAAGGTATGTTTCATGGGCTCGAGCTGGACTACATCCTGGTCCTCTCCGTTAATGATTTTGCGGGCATTAACGTCAGGGCGTTCGTAGGTGAATTCAATAGGCATAAGCGTTGATTTTAGGTTTATATTATCTTATTCGCATCCGTCACAGACTTGCTCGGTCTGTACGGTTTTGACGCGCGTATTCGTCTGAGAAGTGGGATTATGAGACGTCGAAGCGTGTTCCCGAGTCTGCGACGTTCCATTCGTATCAGCCGCCTGAGTGCTGGGCCCACCGGCGGCGGAGGTTCCATTGGCGGACTGCCCCCGCTTATGCGTTACGCCGTGCTGACTGGTACTCAAGGTGGACTTCTCCACTTGGGAGACGGCCAAGGTACGCAGGTAATAGCTGGTCTTCAAGCCCATTTCCCACGCGTAAGTATAGACATCCGCAATCTCTCGTCCGGACGTACCTTGATAGAAGATATTCATCGACTGGCTCTGGTCAATCCACTTGCCGCGATAGGCCGCCGCTTTGACCACCCATTTGGGATGAATATCAAAGGCTTCCTTGTACTTTTCTTTAAGCTCGACCGGAATTTCTTCGATCTGGGTTAGATTTCCGTCGTAATACTTAATCTTTTCTCGCATCTCCTGAGTCCACAGTCCAAGTTTCTTGAGATCTTTGACCAGATGCTGATTAATCACAGTGAAGTCTCCCGCCTGATTGGACTTGACGTAGATATTCTTATAGATCGGCTCGATCGTGGGCGTAGTACCGGCGATATTGGAAATGGTGGCAGTGGGAGCCATGGCAAGGCAATTGGAATTTCTCATACCATTGCGCTTGACCGCCTCGCGAACCACGCTCCAGTCCATCTGTCCGGACCGATCCACGTCAATATTCATACCACGTTCCTTTTCCAACAGATCGAGCGTATCAACCGGGAAGATACCGCGATCCCATTTGGAACCGCTATAACTCTCATACGTACCGCGTTCGGACGCAAGATATGTCGAGGCAAGAATGGCATAGTATGAAATCGCTTCCATACTACGGTCAGCAAAATCCACACAGGCTTCGGAATCAAATGGAATGTCCAGTTGGTACAACGCGTCCTGAAAGCCCATAATCCCCAGACCGATCGGACGGTGCTTCATATTCGCGACTCGCGCTTCTTTGGTAGGATAGAAGGTCAAATCCACAACGTTATCAAGCATACGCATAGCCGTGGGAACAATACGTTTCAGTCGTTCCGTATCTAAAACCCCATCCGTGATAAATTGAGACAGATTAATTGACCCTAAGTTACAGACCGCCGTTTCTTCCGCGGACGTATTCAACGTAATCTCGGTACAAAGATTGGAGTTATGAATCACGCCCATATGGTCTTGCGGCGACCGGATGTTGCTTGGGTCTTTGAACGTAATCCACGGATGCCCGGTCTCAAAGAGCATGGTGATCATCTTCTTCCAAAGATCCATCGCCGGAATGGTTTTATAAAGCTTGATTTTCCCCTCTTGAGCCATCTGCTCGTACTGTTCGTACCGTTTTTCGAATTCCTGTCCGTATGTATGATGGAGATCGGGCACTTCATCAGGAGAGAATAACGTCCAGTTTCCGTTTTCCCGAACGCGCTTCATAAAAAGGTCCGGAATCCAATTTGCGGTGTTCATGTCGTGCGTGCGACGATGATCGTCTCCGGTGTTTTTGCGCAAGTCAAGAAAGTCCTCGATATCCAGATGCCAGGTTTCCAAATACACCGCGCTTGCTCCCCGACGCTTACCGCTGCGGTTAATGGCGGCAGTAACATCATTGGCTATTTTAAGGAACGGAACAATTCCCTGACTCGCCACACCGGTGCCATGAATCAGAGCGCCCGTGGCACGTACGTTTGTCCACGAAGTCCCGATACCGCCTGACCATTTGGACAGATTAGCATTGTCGGTGTACGTTTTAAAGATATGATTGAGATCATCCTCAACCACATTGAGGTAGCAAGACGCCAGTTGCGGATGAGTTGTCCCTGCATGAAAAAGCGTGGGGGTTGAGGGCACATATTGTAAGGTAGACATGGCTTCATAAAACTCAACCGCTTTCTCTTCTCGTCGATGCGGTTCCTCGGCCAAGGCAAGTCCCATGGCGACACGCATCCAGAAGATCTGAGGAACCTCAAACGTTCCTCCCGTTTCGGGATTTTCCACGAAGTACCGATCTACAAGTGTCTGCAACCCAAGAAACGTAAACACCCGATCTCTGTCCGGCTGCAGTTTTTGGGCAAGCCATTCCAAGTCCATCTCTCCCATCCGTGATTCCAAAAATCCTTGACGAACCGCGGCTTTCATATTCTCGACAAATATGTGACGGTAACGTTCTTCAAATCCGTCCGCTTCCCGATGAAGACCGAGAACCTGTACGTATTTTTGCCGCAACAACAGACGAGCCGCAATGTACGAATACGCGGGATCCGCTTCAATGAAGGACCGAGCGGTCAAAATCAACGCTTTTGTAATCTCATCCGGAGAAATACGATCATATACGCTGAGTAACGCAGTCTGCACCATGGCCTCAATATCAACCGTATCTTCATACCCCGCGGACATGATCTGGAACGTTTTCCGGATACGTTCTTCCCGAAACGGTTCGGTGCGCCCGTCAGACGTGACCACCGTCAGACCGTTATATCCCTCGCCGGCAGTTGCTTCCTGTTCTTTTTTACGTTCTTCTTCCCGTTCGTGCCGATACAGAATATATCCTTTGGCAACCTCGTAATATCCCCACTCCATCAAACTTTCCTCAACCAAATCCTGTACATTCTCCACGGTGGGAGTCTGACCGGCAAACCGCTCGCTGAGTTTGCGCACCACCGCTTCGGTTACTTCGTCAACCTCTTTGGATTGTTCTTCGGTAAATCGTTTTTCTATATCAAGAAACGCTTTGCTGATCGCTTTCCAAATTTTTTCTTTGTTGAATGCGACCACGTCTTGGTTTCGTTTCTGTACTTCGGTTATTGGCATACGTTTGATTACTTTTTGACTGTATTCTTTATTCTACACCGCTTGCTCCACCCTGTCCAAAAACACTATATGTAGTATGTACAAGGGGTAATAATTCACGATATCCACATTGTGGATAATTACGCTTCCTCCCTTCCACCCCCTGTCAAGTTTGGCATGGTCAGCGTTACCTTTTTATTCTAAGACCTCTTAAATTCCGGCGTTCATTACGCCGCCATCTCTTATCAACCACAATCTAGCCTGAGTCTTCCAAACACGATCTAATATCCCAAAGCGTAAAACTTAACATAACGTATGGACCTCAAAACACATATCAAAAATCATCAGATACTTTGGGGGAGCGGTATCGGCTTCGTCATCTTTGTATCTTTCATCGGAGGTATGATTCTGGTGAATACCAAGCCGTGGGAGTCCGAGTCGTCTTCAACACCTCCCTCATCTTCAAACACTTCCTCCCCCAGCTCTCGTAGCAATTCTGAAGCTGTCACAGATCCGGTTCTTGAAGAAGATCCTTCGTCTTACCAACGAACTTCCCTTAATGGGACTTTAACCTCAATCAACTCTCAAAACAAAACTTTTGAAATGAAGCTCAAAGGTGTAGAAGCCAGCGCTCCCGAACAAATTACTGTTAATGTGGAAGCAGACACTAAAATTGTCTTTCGAAAAATCAAAGAAAATCGGTCGGGAAATGATGAGGATAGTGAACTAAGTTTTACCTCTCTTACATTTGATAAACTTCGTAACAATGACACTCTTATACTGAATTTTAACGATCCTATTCCACAATATTCCAATCCGCTCACGCCACAGAAAATTATCGTTACTCCTTAAACGAATTCACCGTAAATAAATATAGCCGCTATTCCACACGTACCAACCTTCATCTTGGCTTCCTAGTTCAGCCGCACCGATGCGAAACGTATTCGCACTCCCGGAGTCTCCTACGGTATAGATTTGAGGAGAAGATACGTAACTCGGGTAATAGTCTCGTACGACACCATTCCCGTCTTCCAATTCATCCGGATTTTGAT
>JAHEOE010000103.1 GCA_018609785.1 Minisyncoccota bacterium
GGTGTGGTCTTCGGTCTCCGGGCAGTATGCGTCACCGCTCGCGCACATCTCACATTTCACACCGGCAAAGCCTGTAGAGACCGCGTTATCCTTCGGGAAGGGGCGACCACACCGGCACACTAACAGGCTGTTATCAGCCAGAAACGCCAGCAATGCCTCGACTTCTTCGAGCGAGGAGTCTACTAACTCGTCTGACATACGTTCTTGTAGCCAATCAGGTAATTCGTACTGATTAGCGTATGCGGCCTTCAGGTAGATAGCGGTACTCCCATCGTCAAACCATGCGCTATGATTACCGTATTTGGTATCTGTTGGTGCGTCTTTGTGTCGCAGTACGACTTGTTCCCCGGATGCGTCGTATCGTTTTTCGACCATCGCAGTTAGACACAAGAGAGGGATACGTAAAAGGCCTTCGATTTCGAATTACCGGCACCGCAGGGGTAAAGACCTACATAAATGTTAGGGAGTCTCTGTGTTTACCCCCCATACCCTAACCTTTAAGTAAAGGATACCCCTGCGGAGACCGCCAAAAAAAAAAGTCAGTCAGTTAGAAGGTTCCGACTATCTTGTAAAAAGTTTTATGCTTACTGATTTCGCCTCTATTCCAGTCAAAAACGACCCACTGCCACAGGAAAGGAGATGTTACTTCTTTGAGTGTTGGCATTTTGTTCCTTAAGTCTTCAACTATTTGGTCGTATTTTTCGACAACCACAGTAGAAACGTGTTTTTCAAGGCCCATAACATCAACAATATTCGCGTCAATACAGGCTTTTTGCTTAAAACCCAACATAGCCAGCGTGAACGGGGCCTTTGCGGGTCCGACCCCCTTCATATTGTCCAAAACGAATTTATGGGCTTTGTCGATATTTCCGTTTTCCAGCATATCCGTAACATCCGCCCACATATGCCCGTTATTGATTGAATGTCGGATATAATCAGCCTTATTATTCTTGTAATTTACAGATTCAAGTGCTGACTCTAAATCTTGAACAGGCGTATCATTTTCCCACAATTGAGTAAACGCTTTTTCGTGAATATCAACAGGCGTTTGTACACTAATCACGGCAAAACTGTGGGATTTCTGAAGCATACGGATTTGTTCACTCCTATCAGCATTTAGGAAGGTCTCCCGTGTCTTATCAAGCCGGGTATCAATTTCTTGATACTCTTTTTGATGGTTTCGGAAGTGGTTCGTTACGTGTAATGGAGTGACTTTCTCCATACCATATCATAGGTCGGGGGATACATAAGGTCTTCGATTTCGACTCGCCAGAACCGCAGGGGTCTTATAATATATAAACCCATCGAATCGGTGCCTTTATGTAGGGGAATACCCCTGCGGTGCTATCGCTACCCCTATGGATATAGTTTCGAAACCCTTTTACCTATGCCTCTCTTGTGTTTAATCGTAATGGGAGACAATATCCCTGTTCCGGCAGAATCGCTTCGTCGTGCTGTTGAAAGTGCTACGGTCGAAATGCGCGAGGCTCGCGCGGACGGTCGGAAGGCTACCGCGCGCTCCATCGAAAAGTCAATCACTGCGGCTACCGAGAAGTCGGTCGGAAAAGACGGCGAATATGTGAGTATTGACGCTTCGCACGCCTCTACACTCGCGGCGCACGGGAACAAAAACCGCGTTCCCGACTCGCTGGCCTACACCGACTCAATCCGGCACTATCTCGAACAGTACGGTTATTGGTAAGATAACTTAGGGGTAGGGGCCGCCCCGCCCCGCAGGGGTTTTCCCCTACATAAAGGTGGTGGTTCTTGCTCAACCGATACCTTTAAGTAAAGAATACCCCTGCGTGGGGTAAACACAGTGACCGCCGCTACCCTAACCTTTATGTATAGAATACCCCTGCGGAAGCCGCCGCCTCGGGCCTACATCAAGCCCAAGGCTATCGCTAACAGCAACAACAATACGACAATTACACCGACCACGTTTACCGTTCCATAATGGTTGTTCGTGGGTTTTGTTCCGCGCTTCGGCCTTCCCGAACAAAGCCGTCTTGCGCGAGCCTTACGTTTATCGCAGTCTCCAGCTTTTCCATCGTATGGTCTCCGAAGGCCATAGACTGCGTGAACATATCCACTTCCTTGAAGGTGTCGGCGTCGTAAATGTTCACGGTAGCGCCACCGTACCACACTGCGAGTAGGGCCTTATTCGGGTGGAACCATACCCGTTCGTTATCCTCGAAGACTCGCCGGAAGTTTTGGAGCTTTTCGTCGCCCATTGTCGTCGCCGCGATTGGGTGCGCCATTGCGATTAAACACAAGAGGGGAATAGGTAAAAGTCCTTCTATTTCGACTCGCCAGCACCGCAGGGGTAAAGCCCTATATAAATGTTAGGGAGTCTCTGTGTTTACCCCCATACCCTAACCTTTAAGTAAAGGATACCCCTGCGGAGACCGCAAAAAAAAAATCTGACTGATTAATCTACAATTTGATATTTCGGCTCTGGCGGGTTGCGTCCGGTCTCTCGTAACAGATTATCGGGCCGTTCGACAGTCTTTATACTTGAATCCGGCGGCATTGTAGTAATTACTTTCGCAAATTCAAGTGGGTCCTTCCAGCCGTCCGGTAACTCCAGCCGGTTAAGAATCTCCCGCGCCAGCATAACTTCTGCGTCACTCCGGGGCTCGCTAAATGTCTCTACTTCGAGAAGAATCTCACAAAGTGCGCCAGCCTCTCGGTCCGTAAGTTTAAGCTTCAGTCGTCCGGAAAGGTTGTTAACCTTCATCATAAGCTGCTCTTCGACAGTATCAGGGCTGTGAATATCCTGTGCGAATTTGTCGCGCGCGCAGTTAATAAACTCTGCCTCAAACCGTTTTAGCAGTAGGCTTACGGCCATTACGATTAAACAAAAGAGAGGCATAGGTAAAAGGCCTTCGATTTAGACTCATCAGCACCGCAGGGGTATTATTATACATAAATCTATCTAATCGGTGCCTTTATGTAGGTGAATACCCCTGCGGAGCGGAGTGAAAAAAAAAAGTCGCGGGCCGGACCTTACCGGAGCGTTTGGAGGCTTGTACTAAGTCTATTAGCCTTTTTGAAGGCTTCGTTCGCTCGCGTGTCATACTCCCGCATACGCTCGCGTGCGGCCTTTCGCAGCGCATTACGGGCGTCAACGTTTTCCATCGCCAGACGCCGCATATACTTCCCGATAACGTGCGGGCGGTACTTCATATCGGGGCTACTGCTGTACATCTCTCCCGGCTCCAAAATCCGCTTACGCGGCTCGCCGTCTTCGTTTTCGCAGTGTAGCGCGTATACCCCGTTGCGGAGTTCGTACACTTCAACGTTCGACAATTGTTCGGCTCGCTGCTGTCGAGTGGTGGCTTTCTGTGCCATTACGATTAAACACAAGAGAGGCATACGTAAAAGGGTTACGAAACTATATCCATAAGGGTGGGGTACGGCACCGCAGGGGTATCATCCTATATAAAGTTATCTAATCGGTGCCTTTATGTAGGGGAATACCCCTGCGAAAAGAGACCGCCCGGCTACTTAGAACACGTTTGGTGGTTTTCGGTTTGTGTCATCTCGAATCTCCCGAGGCTCGGGTTTGAGACAGTCAGGTGTTGATAGGTCCGGGTCACCGTCACAGTCTTCCTCTTTGTGTGTGATATGTACGTCTCGCCCGCACGTCCGACAATAGCACATTGTCATACTACATCTCATAGTAACGGTGTGACATAGATAAGGCTTTCGTTTTCTCTGCAGGGGTAAACCCCTATATAAATCTTAGGGCGTCACTGTGTTTACCCCCATACCCTAACCTTTATGTAGGGGAATACCCCTGCTGTGCGGAGCGAAAAAAAAAAGGTCGGGGGCCGGTATCAGTCCTTGTACCAGCCGACCGGCTCGGCCTTGCGCGGCTCTGCGTCAGCTCCGCACGCCTCGCGCACGCCTCCGAACAAGGAGTTCGCCACGCGGCGCACGTTGCGCGGGAGCTTGTAGTTGACCGTCGTGAAGTCCTTACGCGCCTCCTCGCCCTCGCCTCGGCGCACGAACCGCACGCGCGGGTTGTTGGGCCACGACTCGAAGATGTACGCCTCGCCCGCGTCCGTGCGGAGCGTGTAGACGGTCTTATTGCTGAATCGCTGTTCCTCGGTCTCGACGGAAATTACCTGCTTCGCCATTGCGATTGAACAGACGGGCGGCATAGGTATAAGGCTTACGAAACTGTCTCATCAGCACCGCAGGGGTAAACCCCTATATAAATGTACCGACCAATACCTTTAACTAAATGATACCGTTGCTGCAGGGATAAACCGATATAAAAAAGTACCGAATCGGTGCCTTTATGTAGGAAAATACCCCTGCGTGGGGTAAACACAGTGACCGCTGCTACCCTAACCTTTATATGTGATGTTACCCCTGCGCGGAGAGGGGCGTCCCCTACTCCTGCGTGTCAACCCGCTTGGATGACCACGACGTGTCAGTACGGAAGGGGAAACGCGCGTCATCGGGCTTGGCGTCGCCGTGCGCGCCCGTGTTGCCCCACGGCCCGTTGTAGAAGTCGTGGGGCTGCGTGCCGCACTCGGGGCAGCGCGTGTGTCTCTCCGTGCCGTGGTCGGCTCCGCAGATACGGCACTCGTGAACGAACGTGGTGCCCGCGAGGGCCGTGTCCGGCGTGTGGTTCCGCATACGGTTCCGCTCGCGCGTGCCTTCGGCGTGTACTTGGCGCATTGCGTGTGTACCCACGGTCGGCTTAGGTATAAGGCTTTCGGAGTCGGCTCAGAATAGCGACGCAGGGGTATCATCCTATATAAATCTATCTAATCGGTGCCTTTATGTAGGGGAAGACCCCTGCGCGGCTGCTCGGCGGACTTCGAAAGCCTTTTACCTATTCCCCACTTGTGTTCAATCGCAATGGCATACGACAAAGCCACCTACCAGCGAGAATTGGACGAAATGATAAGCGCGGTCGTGCCGGACGAC
>JAHEOE010000104.1 GCA_018609785.1 Minisyncoccota bacterium
CTCCTTCCAGATTATATTTTCTTACTATACGTCCCACACGAGGAGTCCGTCCGCGTTGTCCAATAGCATAAACCGCATTTCGTTGTGTATCTAATGCCAAATCATGCCAAATAGCATTCGTATCTCCGTTGTATTGTCCTTCCCAAACTTTTTCCCCATTAGAAGAAATGCGATATAAGAACGTATCTTGCGAGGAATTAAACGTTCTCAAAACTCCATATACATTTCCGCCATCAGAAATTTTAATTTCACCTAACGAATCAGGTAACGAAACATTCCATTGAAGCTCTCCACTCGTAGATAACTTAAGGAGCGCCGCCGAATCATCCGGACTCACGTACACGTATTCTTCCTGCGGACCTAATTTGACGACACTTGTAACCCCGGTATTGCCATTGGGAACTTCACGTTTCCAAGCTTCATTTCCTTGCGGCGTTAACTTCTTCACATAGGGGACGTCGTTCTCAGTGAGCACCGTATAAAGGTTTCCATCAGAGTCCATAGCCACATCATTCAAATGGCCTTGATCACTTTGTCCGCTGACCAACTGTTCTCCCGAAGTATTTAATATTTGCGCTTGCGTAGTATCGATATCCCTAGATCCTACTCCAATAAATGTCTCTTGGGAACTCTCCGAAGCATGTACCTGTACCCTAAAAGAAGATAATATTACTCCTATACTAAGGATCCCGATAATCAACGATAATCTCAAAAAGGTAATCTGCGAGTTTTTTAAAATGCGTTTCATATCTCTATCTATATTTAACTTAGCTTTGTAAATATAAACTAGTAAAAGAGTCGACCTTCTGTCAACTTCTCGCAGTCTACAATAAAAAATGACACATAGGGTAAGATGAATAAGAAAAGATAAAAACGCTTACCTATGTGTCATTGTGAATATCGTATCATGAAGATATGGAGTTGCTACAATATGTGGAAGCAGGGCGTATCACGGGAAAAGATTTATGTTCAATTAGAGATAGGTCGAAAGACGGTATATAGATGGACAAACCAGATACAGATCAAAGGAATACGAAAAATGGTCCGAGATTATCGATCTTCTCTTCATAGACGAGGACGAAAAGGACCACCCGCAGAGACCAAACGCAAGATTTGGTCTCTGCGGGAACAATATCGTCATTGTTGCGGCGAGAAGATTCAATGCTTGTTGGACGAGAAGCGGTCGGTCTCGAATATCTATGCCATTTTACGAGAAAAATTCCGTCTTCGAGGAAAAAATAAGAGACCTCAGAGTCGAGGTCATGTGCGTCGCGGCACTCGGCCGCGAGAAGCGGTACAGGTGGATACTGTGGACTTGGGCGAACTATACGCATTTACCGCCATAGACACGTATACACGAGAGGCTCACGTCAGTATTCATACGGAAGCCAGTTCGAAGGCCGGAGCTCAAGCACTGCAAGAACTTGGAAACCAATTCGGCTATATGGAGCATATACAACGTGATGGAGGAACGGAATTTCAAGGAGAGTGGGAAAAGGTAGCCCAAACACTCTGCGGGAATATTCGAACCTCTGCGCGGGGGCAAAAGAATGAGCAAGCATTTATTGAGCGATTTAACCGTAGTTTGCGTGAAGAGTGTTTGGGCAAACTGGACTATTGCACTAAAGATCTGCAAGAAGTGCAAGAAAAAGTGCAAGACTATCTCCGCTATTACAACTCTTCTCGCCCTCACTTTGCCCTTAACTTTGCTACTCCTTCCTCTTTCTCTCCTATGTGTCATTTATTTTGACAGATTGCGCGGCCTTTACCGCATCATATATACTTATATATACAGTTGCACCTTATTTAGGAGGTACTTGTTATGTCTAATCCTGAAGATCGGGGTAATTTTTACCCCGAATTGAATGATTACGTTCTTAATCATCCGGAAAATAATCCGGATGATTATCCCTCACAATCTCAAAATTCGGAAATGACTTCCGAATCAGACACTCCGGAAAGCCAAGCAACCGATTCAATGAAGTCTTTGTCCAACCCTCTGGGAGACGATTATATGGCTCCCTAACCGCTCTTAATTCTTACTTATGCTCCTCTTACCTTAAGAGGAGTTTTTTCATTCCGATCGGGATGTTATTTGACAAAATCGTATATATACTATAAGAAGTAAGTGTGTACCTTTTTATGGTGAATCATGAAAATATCCGTAACGTTTGAACAGCCCGCCCCGAAAGATATAATAGCTCAAGCAGCAGCTTCCGGCACTCAGATACACCTCATAACTTCAAATGAGCAGAAAGTAGCCTGTCCGGGAGAAGCAATTCAACTGGTTTTTCCCTCTCCGGCAACAGATCTCATCTCGTTGGAGAGTGTCCGAAAGCCCAATCATACAACAAACACGACCAGGCTTTCTCAGCCCCAACACATAGATACAACTAAAGAGCAAAGTTTTTGGAAAGTTCCTTATGACCAAGGCTTTGTCGCCTTTTGTCTGACATACGGTCAAAGAATGTATAACATTAATCTTTGTATTACATTCGGATATATAACGAAATTTGACTGTTCCTTGAAAGAACGTGGCACTTCTTTACTCGAGAGTAAATCTATTGAACACTCTTAGCAAAAGTTGTCCCTCATAGTTATAGCTATGAGGGACGTTTTAATCTTAACGTGAACGAACGAGCATTAGAAGGTACGCTTAATATTTGGAAAACAGTTGAACAACATAAAGGGCGTAAAAAACAGTACCTCCGTATAGCATCAGAGCAACACATAAACCAACGAGGGGAATCACTAAATCCATGCCTCAACTCCCAGAAAGAACACCACGTATACGTAGCCGTATACACAGACATCTTAACTTATTTGTTTACGTTTAACAAATATAAAGAATTTCCGTTTATAAAAAACCTTTTGAAATGGGTTCTAGAAGAAGACTACTCCTCATTTTTCCCGGCAAAATACAGGAGCATATGGCGGGCATAATAGTGTTGCCAAGACTTCTCGGGAGTTTCTTCGGTATAATCTTTATCCAACTTCACCAAGTAATACACAAGATCGCTCTCCAACGGAGTCGTTCCCAGAACGTCCGGAAGATGTGATAAATGAACCAACCAATGGGCATACCATAAGGCCCAATCTTCGTGCGCTCCTTCGGTTATTGCATAGACTTTATGATGCGTCTCGGCCGCTTGCTCAAGAATTTCAGCGATGCGCTGTATGTTTTCTTGTGACATATATTTCTTGTATTAGCTTTTGTTTACTCGAACGAGTCCGTCGAAAGAAAACGAAGGCTGGCTTCCCTCGGCTACCATATCATAAAGAAACCGAGGAATTCCCAAATCTCCCACGTACAGTGTGCCTGTATGCTTTGCACCTTGCTCTGTTCGAAACCCTTTTTTGGGAGAGGCTAAACTCAACGTAACCTCGGCGGTAACCACCGGCTCGTGCTCTACCCCTCGAGAAGCGTGAAGACCGGTCGGCACATCATAGCTTACCGTCCACGGATTGTATGTTTCCAAGGCTTGGACCGCTTTTTGTATAGGACCATATAACGCTCCTTCTATATTATAGCCCACAAGAGCATCAATGACGACGGCCCATTCAGAGAGAAATTCGGTCAGCCAAGTCTCTGAAACGTCTTTTCCGTAGTATAACGGAATCTCCATTTTTTCAAGAAGGAGCCGTTGATGTTCAGCATCTTCACTTAACCCTGAAGAATCTTCCATTAAAAGAACGGAAACGGAATACCCCATATTCCGAAGCTGGCGAGCGGAAGCTAATCCGTCACCGCCTTTGTTTCCGGGGCCCACTAAAACCAGGACTGACTGTGAGGTAGAAATGTGTGCTTCCGCAAAGACCGTTCGGATATAAAATCCCGCCAGTTCCATCATTTGACGTACTTGGAGACCGTGATCTACAGCCAACTGATCCAGTTTGGCTATTTCTTCTTTAGTAACGTAGTACATACGTTCATTCTTTTGCCAGGAACAAAGTTTTGATGGCGAAGGCGTAAATTTCGGCTATCTCGACCAACTGATTATACCGTCCCGAAGCCCCTTTATGACCGGCTCCCGTATCGGTACGTAATAGTAATAAGTTGTCATCTTGTTTACGGGTGCGAAGCTTGGCCACCCATTTCGTCGGTTCCCAGAACGAGACACGAACATCGTTCAATCCCGAACGAACATACATATGCGGGTAAGGACCTGTATGTACGTTTTCATACGGCGCATACGATTTAATGTATGAATAATATTGATATTGTTCGGGATTCCCCCATTCTTCAAACTCTTCCTCAGTCAAAGGAAGGGTTTTGTCAAGCATAGTATTAAGGGTATCCACAAACGGAACTTCGGCTATCAATGCCTGAAAAAGATCGGGACGTTGATTTGCCACAGCACCAATCAACAACCCTCCAGCACTTCCACCGTGACCGATAAGACGGTGCGTCGCCGTATATCTATTTTTTATCAGCCACTCCGCACAGACAATATAATCCGAAAAGGTGTTCTGTTTGGTAAAATATTTACCACTCTCATACCAGGGCCGTCCATGAATACCACCTCCTCGAAGATGAGCAAATGCCACAACAAATCCACGATCCAATAATGAAAGCCGCGGAATGGAAAAATTTAACGGATAGGTGATTCCATACGCGCCATATCCGCCCAACCATAGCGGATTCGTATTATCCGTATGTAAGATTTTTGTATGATACGCTAAAGAAATCGGAATTTGTGTCCCATCTTCGGCAGTGGCATACCGTCGTTCCAAAATATAATCTTCAGAATCAAACCCGCTCGAAACCTCCTGCTCTTTAACTATATGCCACTCATCGGTGCGCATATCATAGTCCACAACTTTCCAAGGAGTTATCCATGAAGAATACGAAAAACGCAATTTCTGTGACCTAAATTCAGGATTCCCTCCGATATCCAGTTCATATAACGCTTCCGGGGGTTTGACCGTGTGTTCTTGCCCCGAATGCAGATTGCGGATACGAAGCTCGGTTAA
>JAHEOE010000105.1 GCA_018609785.1 Minisyncoccota bacterium
ATAAACTGACATGGACTCAGTGGCTGACAGAATCTCATCCTGCGGACGTGTATCTTATCGTGAATGTGCAGGCGACTCCCTCCCCGATCAATACCCTGTACGCCGGGGACTGCATTGACGAGGCGTTCCGCCTCTACGACAGCACCCCGCTGGCTCACATTGCCGACGTCGGCTTCTGGCTTGTCCGGCTGAAACCCGCCGCCTGCCGTGAACTCGGAAAACTGATGGATAACGGCGTGTTCAGTGATCCGTCATGGGGCTGGGCATACCGCAGTCAGATGTCATTACAGGAGAATCTGGATCACTGGCGGCGGCGTCAGATTGTCACGCTGGACGGTGAATCCGTTGTCCTGCGCCTCGGTGACAGCCGGATAGCCGCGGTACTGCTTCCGGCAATGAACCGCGACGACTGGCGGCTGCTGATGACCCCGGTACAGGAAGTCTTAACCGATACGCCGGAACTCCGCGTTTTCACCTCTCCCGTGACGGATGCCCCGTTACCGGATCCGGAAATACAGCAGCTGCCGTTTGAGATGAAGCCCCATCTGATGCGGGCATGGCAGACCTCGGCACAGGCGCGGTTGTGCTGCACTGAAAATATTGTCTGTGACCTGTGGGAAGATCATCCGGAAACCGCCCTGCAACTGGATACGCCGGAAGGGATGCTGAAACAGCGCATCACGGCTGGCTGACAGAGGAAACCGAAAAGCTGACAGACCCCGGCAGCCTCACGGAAGCGGATTTTCGGCGGTATGCGGCACATCAGGGATGGACGGCAGCGTCAGAGGAGAACGAATGAGTACCCGGAACGACTGTATCAAATGTGAAAATTACCGCCACTGGCTGGAGATTCAGCTGACCGATGAGGCAGGGCATCCCCTGGATAATCTGCCGCTCACCCTGAAAGTACGGGGCACGGACAAAGTGATCACCGGCCTGACCGATGTTCAGGGTGTATTCAGGGCGGAGGGCTTATCTGCCCGTCCCCTGACCCTGAAAATCGGGGCGCAGCCGCTGGCGGACAAACTGACGGAAGAAGTTTACGCAGGGACATTACTGCGAACTGGGGGCACACTGTCAGACTGGTGCCGGGAGCAGGGGTATATTCTCAGCGAAAAGACCCCGGCAGGGGCATTCAGCCCGGAATTACCGGCTCAGGTGTATGACATGACCCCGGCACAAATCAGCCGCCTGCGGGATTATGCCGCCCTGAATGACGGGTATGTGCTGTCAGGACGGCATGATCACCGGCGGGTGATTGTCATTCCGCGTATCACGGAAAAAGTGTTTGCCAAATCGGTTCTGCGGGGCGCGGGAAACACGGATGCCGGCACCGGGATTGAAATGCTGGATAACTTCGGCAGGCACAGTCATGCACGGAAAGCCCCGCAGAATGAACCGGCTCAGGCCGGATTCCCGCTGGCGTTCCTCGTGGAGATGATAGTCAGTGCGATAATCGGGGGTGCCGTTTACAGCCAGACAACGCAGACGACCCGCCGTGACGACGGGGACGATTTTTACTCCGGCAGTCAGGCCCGGAGTGAAAAATCACAGCGTCCTTTCATGCTGACGCTGCTGAACAACGCACTGCCGATAGGCGTGCTGATGGCTAATTACTATCACGGCGATTCACTGACCTATGAAGATCTGGCCGAAAAAGCCCGCGTCCGGGGCACGGCGACAACCCGTGTGCGGATCCGGTATCAGGAAAATACGGAAACCGGCCGTCCGGATGTGATGTCTTTCGCGACAGAAGGCGATAACGATCAGGTCCGGGTGCGTATGGGGGAAAAAGCGCCGGAATATGAGGCGGAAGAAATCCGGAGAAGCAGTCAGGCGTACCAGTCAGACGGCCTGCCGACCGCGCAGTCCCTGGCCTCGGTTTATAAATTCACGCTGGATGACGGTCATATTCTGTATCTGGGAGTGGGTACAGACAATAAATTTGTGGAGCTGACCTCCTCAACCCATCCGGACGAATTCGGGGGGAGAGGCTGGCATACCGGGGGCGATATCGAGCCAGTGGAGGTGCCGTCAAACACGGGCAATCACAACCCGTATCTGCCGGGACGACAGGACAGTCCGGGGGGATTTCAGGCACATGATGATAACGGCCCGGTCATTCTGACCACACCGGCCCCGGAGGATATGGATTTTAATGACTACATCCTGATCACACCGGTAGCTGACATACCGGCGATTTATGTATATTTGAGTAGCAACATTGGAGATGATGCGAAAAAACTCGGATATATAAAAATTAACGAGCGTTCTCATGGGCAACCTATTTATTTTAATAAAAAGGCATCACGAGATATTCGATATATTACACCGGATGCTGATAAACATAATGGTGGCGTATGGAAAGCTGCGGATAGTGTCAAAAACCTTGGTAGTAGACGAACAAGATCAGGAACATATGATATCGAAATGAATAGGATTGGTGACTAATGAAGTATTCATATAGAATTATGAAATATAATAAAATAAATAAAGATGGTGATGTTTACTCTGATCCTGATGAGTGGACTAGTTTTTTTGATATTGGAATCAAAGTAAATAAACAGGAATATGAAAAAGTTGAAGACCAGTATGTAAGTTACATTTTATCATTATGTGATTGTCTAAATGTTAAGTTATTTAGGATTAGTGATTTAGAAATCAACGTTGATAATTTATCATATACTGATGGTCAGGTAATTGATATTGACATATCAAGTCAATTGATTAGGTCAATTCTCAGGGAGGACTTATGGTGCAAACTCATATCAGATACTTGTGAAATCCATTTTGGATATGATTTTTATATGTATTTTATATCGAACAACTCACCAGAAAAATGCATGAGCAAAATAAATACTGTTCTTACTGTTCAGAAATACAAGTCTCCTTATTTAAATTAAAAAATATCGATATAGGGGTTCTATACTGAACCCCATATTTTCGGATATCCAGTAAAAACTTAAATTTTCATAAAAATTACTGTCTAGATTTGAAGATCTGAGTAATTCTTTGTTTCAAAAAAGAGCCAGCGGCAGGCTCAGGCAAAAACGTGTTTTTGGACAATCCACACTGAAATGCTAGCATAGAAGAGTGGATTGTCTATCCTGCATTGCCCCCAGAACCCCTCAGATCATTTCTGGTTTTCTTTCCTGATTATTCAGCATAACGTTAAACAGCTCGTAGAGATTAAAAAGGGTTTTAGGGAATAACTTCCCTAAGCACGCGATGGATTCAAAGCTTTAGCTTTGTGTACACATCGCCCTCGTGCCTGTAAATATTTATCCCTTGAATCTATATTTCCAAGGAAAGCACTTCGAGAGCAAAAAGAAAGCACATTGAGAGCAGTTGAGTTGCAAAGAAAGCATTTTAAAAGCAAAAAAGAAGCAAAAAGAAAGCGTTTTAAAAAAACCAGATTTACCCTGATCCCCAGAAAAATGCTTTGTTTTTGCTTTGAAAGTGCTTTGATTTCAAATAAATTTGCTTGAAAAATGGTTGATTTGTGCATTAAAAACGGTTGAAATTCTATTTATTTGCTTGAATTGTGCATGATTTTTGGTTGATTTTAAAATCTCAAAAATACCACTGAATAATTACAGGGCACGACAGCGATGTGTACACAAAACTCAGTTTTGTATTCCATCGACGCGCTTAGGGAGATCCCTAATACCCCGAAACTCTACGAGCAAAAAAAATAACGGCATATTTTCAGAAAAGAAATGAATCCTTACATACTGAGTAAACAAAGGGATGTTTGCTGTAATAACTGAATTGCCGTAAAACGCCCCAGAAAGCCCGCTACGGTTTTTTTGGGGGGGGAGCTATGACTTCCTCACATTACCTTCAGAAAACCGCTCAGGATCGCATACAGCTTCGTTACTGGCGAGGCCGTGAGCGTAGCGAACTGGGGTTTAACAGGAATATCAGCGACACGGTGCCTGGATGGTCGCAGACGAAAGAATCTGTCAGCGGTATGCCCCCGCAATGCGGGGGAGCTACTTTGGGTTTTCACATATGCCCTGAAAAGGAGCAAACGGCGTTTGCGACATCCTTTTAACTACCGTGAATTGAGCAATAGTTTGCTGAGTTATCCACAATGCCTGGATCTATTCTTTTTTATCTTTATTATTCTTTCTTTATTCTGTATTTTTCAACACATTGATTTAAAACAAAAAAAAACGGCAAAGGTGTAGTAAAAATCATAAATGGTGTAGTAAAAATCATAAAAACATTGCTCAAGGTGTAGTAAAAATCATAAACATTCACAGCGATTCCCACATGGTGTAGTTGACTTTAACAACAACACCATTACTATTGGCATAGTAAATAAAATCAACACCACCGGTGGTTATTATGTCAGAGTTAGTCGTCTTTAAAGCAAATGAGTTAGCGGTTAGTCGGTATGATTTAACAGAGCATGAAACAAAACTGATTTTATGTTGTGTTGCTTTACTAAATCCAACAATGGAAAACCCTACGAGGCAAGATAGAACTGTCTCGTTTACTTACCAGCAGTATGCTCAAATGATGGGATTATCATTAGATAATGCTTATCATCGACTGAATAAAGCAACCAGTGAATTGATGACTCGAACTATAGAAATAATTTATCCATCAGGAGATATATCTAAACGTATTTTTCAATGGGTGAATTACGCTGAGTTCAATAGGAAAACACAATCGCTATCACTAGTTTTCAGTGAGGATATCATTCCTTACCTGTTCCAGCTAAAAAAATTCATAAAATATAATTTAGAGCATGTGAAAGCTTTTGATAATAAATATTCCATGCGTATTTATGAATGGTTGTTAAAAGAACTAACTCAGCGTAAAACCCTAAAAGCTAACATTGAAATTAGTATCGATAATTTTAAATTTATGTTGATGCTGGAAAAAAACTATCCAGCGTTTAAAGAACTAAATCGTTGGGTCTTAAAACCGATAGCCAAAGACCTGAATACCTACAGCAACATGAAATTAACGATAGAAAAACGGGGTCGCCCTGCTGACACCCTGATATTTCAGGTTGAGCTGGATAAACAGATTGATCTTGTCACCGAACTGGCTAAAGACCCGGAACCGGCACCCCGGGAAACACACCGATCAGTGACTGCCCCCTCCACCCGTCTGCATGAGGGACTTAAAAAAACCCTGCATGATGCGCTGACCGCACGCATTCAGCTTACCGCCTTTGAAGCTCGGTTCCTCAGTGACATGCAGAGTAAATACGACCTCAACGGCTCATTCTCATGGCTGTCCGAAAAACAACGTATGACGCTGGAGAAAATTTTAGCGAAATACGGGCGGATCTGACGTTGATCTCACCGGTATCAGCGGGAAGGCACCCGGTAAATTCGTTTACAATGCCGTAAGCGAAATTTAGAATCGCGCATTCTGTTTTTACCGGATTTTAACTATGAATAAACTGACATGGACTCAGTGGCTGACAGAATCTCATCCTGCGGACGTGTATCTTATCGTGAATGTGCAGGCGACTCCCTCCCCGATCAATACCCTGTACGCCGGGGACTGCATTGACGAGGCGTTCCGCCTCTACGACA